>DATFVB010000307.1 GCA_035260525.1 Thermoanaerobaculia bacterium | reverse complement strand
CGCCCTCATCCGGCGGCCTGCGGCCGCCACCTTCTCCCGCCGGGAGAAGTCGCGCGGAGACGTCGCTTCGCGACGCGACCTCGTGTCGACTCGACCGCGCCGCCGCCACCCCCTTCGGCGAAAGCTCTCCGCGATGCGGTGGGCCCGGGAACCGCTCGAATTTTCAGTGGTCCGGTGCAAAGGAGCGATTCGGGACGGCGCCGGCCGGCGGCCCGCATCCCGGCCTGTCTGTCGGAACCACGATGAGGCGCGGCGAGACGCCAGCGAGACGGGATGCGGACCGCCAGCCGGCGGAGAAGGCGTACTGAAACGTACGTCGAGCCGCCGGCTGGTAGCCCGCGCCCGTATTCGATGGATGTATCGTCCGCGCCGGCCAAAAAAAGAGGCGGGCCGGCTTTGGGTCCGGAGACACGAGGGGACGCCCTCCGGAGCCGGCCCGCCTTATCGGGATGCGGTCAGCCTCGCTGCACCTTCACCGCGAGGGGGCTCGTCACCGCGGCGACGACGAGCCGGAACTTGTACACCGAGAGCGTGTGCGAAGCCGTGCTCGAGCCGGCCGAGTTCCGGACGGTCAGCGTCACGACGTACGTCCCCGGCTTCGAGAACTTGTGCGACGGGCTCCGGAGCGTCGACGTGTTCGCGGCGCCCGATGCGGCGTCTCCGAAGCTCCACGACCAGGAAGTCGGAAACCCCGTCGACGTGTCGGTGAACTGCTCGGTCAGAGGCTTGCCCGCGTACGCCACCGTGAACGAGGCGACCGGCTTGACGGCCGTGGCCGCGTTCACCGTGACGGTGTTCGTCGTCGAAGCGCTGCCGGCGCCGTTGGCGGCCGTCAGGCGGACGGTGTAGGTGCCCGCGACCGTGTAGACGTGCGCGGGGTTCTTCGCCGTCGAGGTGTTCGACGTCGAGTACGCATCGCCGAAGTTCCACGACCAGGACGTCGGCGAGTTGAGCGTCGTGTCGGTGAACTGGACGGTCTGCCCGGTCGTCGCCGGGTTCGGCGTGATCGAGAAGTGCGGGTCGGGGAGCGCGGCCGCCGGCGCCGAGACCGTGACCGATCTCGACGTGGAGGCGCTTCCGGCGGCGTTGGAGGCCTTCAGCGTGACCGTGTACGTCCCGGCGGCGGCGTAGACGTGCGTGGGGCTCCGGGTCGACGACGTTCCTCCGTCGCCGAAGCTCCACGACCAGGAGGTGGGGGAGCCGGTCGACGTGTCGGTGAACTGGACCGACTGGTTCGGCGCCGGGACCGACGGGGAGAACGAGAAGCTCGGCACCGGAACCGCTGCGGTCGAGTTGACGGTGACCGTGTTCGTCGTCGAGGCGCTTCCGGAGCCGTTGGTCGCGGTCAGACGGACGGTGTAGGTGCCGGCCGCAGCGTAGGCGTGCGTCGGGTTCTGGACCGTCGACGTGTTCGCGGTCGACGCGCTGTCGCCGAAGTTCCAGCTCCACGAGGTCGGGGAGTTGAGCGACGCGTCGGTGAACTGGACGGTCTGGTTCGTCGCGGCGGGGTTCGGAGCGATCGAGAAGTGAGGATCCGGCGCCGCGCCGCTCGTGCCCGTCGAGGAGCCTTTCGGCAGGAGGACGAAGACGTTGAACTCGGGGCCCGAGGCGGGCGGCGTCGTCCAGCCGACGGGAGCGGCCGCGGTCAAGCCCGTCATCGGGAGCGAAAGCGGATTTCCGTCGTACGTGCCGGTCAGGACGGGCGCGCCGAACCAGTTCTGGGCGTTGCGCACCTCGTAGGTCTGGCCGACCGCCAGGACGCCGCTCACGTCGACGGGGACGGCGGCGGCGAGGCCCCAGTTGTAGACGGTGATGTTCGCGCGCCCCGCCTCGTATTTGTTGGGCCGGACGACGACCTTCGTGTCGGCGGGATCCGCGCTGTAGAAGGTGTTCGACGGGTATTGCGACGGGGTCCAGTTGACCAGCGAGGAGTAGATCGCGTTCCCCGTGAGCGTCGTGTTCGTGTTGGCGGAGTTCAGGTCGTATTCGCCGTTGCCGGAATAGTTCCCCGTCATCTGCGGATTCGAGGCGCCGATGCCGTACGGGTAGTACCCCATGTTCAGGTTGATCCCGTTGCCCCAGGCCGTGTAGTAGAGGTTGTTGTTGGCGACGACCGGGTTCTGCGCGACCACGCCTCCCCCGATGATGATGTTGTTGGCCGGGCTGTCGACGATCGACCCGTTGTTGAAGATCGTGTTCCCCTCGATGTCGAAGTTGTTGAGAGACGCGCTCTCCGAGCCGTAGCACTGGATGCCGTTCTGGAAGTTCTCGAAGATGACGTTGTCCTTGATCGACATCGTTCCGGTCAGGTTCTGCAGATACAGGCCGTGGCCGTGCCCGCGGTCGGGCGCGTTCCAGCCGTCGTAGTAAATGAGCGACCCGTAGAACTCGCTTCCGACCGCCTCCTTCCAGAGCCCCGCGTCCTGGATGTCGTGGACGATCAGGTTGATGAACTTCAGCCCCGCGCCGGTGCGCGAGGTTTGCTCGGTCGCGATGTTGCCGCGGCCGATGTCGGTCGGGTTCGAACCGGTCTGCGAGGACTGGCGGTTGGGATCGGAGCTCATGACCTCGAAGCCCCAGTACCAGGTGTACGAGCCCGAGACCATGAGGATCGACGTCCAGCCCGAGTTGCCTCCGTCGATCGTGGCGCGCTCGCCGGGATACTGCCGCACGACGATCGGCGCCGAGGAGGTCCCGTTGAGGTACGACGTGTACGTGCCGTGATAGACGCCGCCGCGAAGCCAGATCGTGTCGCCCGGTCCGGCGACCGTCTGGTTCAGGGCGGTCTGGAGGTCCCACGGGCTCGAAATCGAGCCGCTGCCGGAGGATGAGCCTCCCGGCGCCGCGTAGAAGTTCGTGGCGCGGGCCGCGGCCGCGGCCAGGACCAGGACGGCCGCGGCGAAGAGCCACCGCAGCGGAGCGCGCGAGGACGCGCCGCGGGAAAGGGCGAGAGCGGCGGGGCCGGTCTTCTCCCCGGGTCGGCGCGCGGATGCCGCGCGCGGGTACCGATGCGTGTTCATTGTTCCCCCTCGTGACTTGGTCGGTTGGTTCCGCTTCCTCGAACGGGGCGCCCAAAATCGTCCTGTTTGGAAGTGAGCTCACGGTAAAGGGGAGGCGGCCGGCGGGACTACTGGTCGAGGTGTCAAAAAAAGAACAGGAACCGCGCCGTCCGGCGGCCTGTCCGAAGGGGCAGGCACGGGTTTTGCGAACGCTCCGGGCACAGATGGATACGCGCTTCCTGCGGAAGGTTGCCCCCGCGCCGGGAAGCGGCTACGCTGCGATCGTGGGCAAAGCTTCCGACAAGAAGCCCATCACCGTCTGTCTTTTCTGGGTTCATCCTCTCGTTCGTTCCGAGTTCGAGCGGGCGCTCCCCGGACCGGGCTTCCGTCTGGAGGCCCTGCGGCTCGAGCCGAGGCTCGACGTGCGTCAGATCTCGGTTCCCCTGGCGGCGGTCTACGTCCTCGACGGCGCGTTCGCGCGCGTCGCGTCGGAGGCGCTGGTGGCCGCGGTCCTCGCCCGGAATCCGGCGGGGCGGCTGATCGTCGTGGCCGAATCCTTCGACGAGGCATCGTCGTTCCCGCTGCTGCGGCTGGGAGTGAAGGGGCTCCTCACCTACGGGGAGGTCGGCGAACGCCTGCCGGCGGCGCTCCAGGAGGTCGCCGAGGGGGGATTCTGGGTGCCGCGGGCGCTCCTGTCCCGTTTCGTCGACACGACGCTCTCGAATTCCTCCTCCCGCGCGCTTCCCGCCGCGGGCTTGACCCCGAGCGGCCTCACCCGACGGGAGCAGGAGGTCTTGAACGACCTGCTCGAGAATTTCTCCAACAAGGAGATCGCCAAGCGGCTCCGGATCTCCGAGAGGACCGCGAAGTTCCACGTGTCGAACGTGCTCGCCAAGTACGGCGTTCGACGCCGCGCCGACCTCATCCTCCTCTCCTTCACCGACGCCCGGCGCCCGTAGCGCTTACAGGCACGCGATGCCCGCATCCCGCCCGCCTTCGCCAAGGCTACGGCGGATCGAGGCAGCAAGGGTGCTTGCCGCTCAACGGATCAATCCGCCATAGCTCGCGAGAGCGACGGCGGACCGGGCTCGCGCCTCGACGCGCCTCGCCGTCGAATCGACTGAGATGGGCAGTCCCGTGATCCTCCTTGGGCTGGCGCGGCGACTTGTCCGCTCCGAATCCTTTGCGAAGGAAGGGCGAAGGTGGATGCATCGAGCCGGGGGTGGCAGGCGCGGCTCTCCTCCTTCGGTCCGGCGAACTTCGAAGGATTGCCTGCGAGATCTCCCGTAGCCTTGGCGAAGGCGGATGCATCGAGTCGGTCCGCCTCCGCTCGGCAAAGCTACGGCGCATCCCTCGCGACGACGCGCCGCCCGCTCGCCTGGAGTTTCTTCCGTCACGATTCGGCGCGTGCGCCCGCCGCCGGCCGAGCATCCACTGGCATGCGGTGTGCTTTCTCGACGTCGCGATGCCTCTTCTCAAACGCGAGCCCGACGTATTTCCGGAGACTCTTTTCGAGTCGGCAACGCGGGAGCCGTGGGTCGTCGCGCACGTCCGGAGCCGGCAGGAAAAGGTGCTCGCGCGCTTCCTTCCGCCGCTCGGGATTCCGTTCTACGCGCCGCAGCGCGAGAAGCGCACGCGGCGCAACGGGAGGAGCTTCGTCTCCTATCTCCCGCTTTTTCCGGGATACGTCTTCCTCCGGGCGGACGCTCCGAGCCGCGCGCTCGTGTGGCGAAGCAACGTGATCGTCCGGCTGATCGACGTCGCGAACCCGGGGATCCTCCAGGCGGAGCTCGAGCAGCTCTATCGCCTCCAGCGCTCCGGCGCGAGCCTCGCGCCGTGGCGCGCGCTCGACCCGGGTGAGGCCGTTCGGGTCGTGGAGGGCCCGTTCGAAGGCTATTTCGGCATCGTGGTCCGAGAGCGGGGCGCCGAACGGCTCCTGGTCTCGGTTTCTCTTCTGCGGAGGACGGTCGCCGTCGAGTTCGAGCGCGAGATGCTCGCGCCCGCCTCGCTCCATTCCGCTTCTCCGCCCGCGCCCGCGCCGGCCGCCTGAGCGGCCGCGGCGACGCGGAGATTTCGCGCACGCATCGGTGGGTACACCGAAAGGGGCAGAGCCTGCGCCTTTCGCCGAAAAAGGAGGAGAACCGTGTCCAGCATTCCCGTGGTCGACATCGAGCGTCCCGTCGAAACCGCCGTCGCGCGCGCGGAGCGCCTGCTCGCGCGGATCCGGTCCCGCCAGGCGCGCGTCGGCGTCGTCGGCCTGGGCTACGTGGGGCTTCCGCTCACCCTCGTCTTCAACGAGAAGGGATTCCCGGTCGTGGGGTTCGACCTCGACGCGGAGAAGGCGGCGGCGCTCTCGGGCGGCCGTTCCTACATCCGCCACATCGGAGCCGAGCGCGTGGCACGCGCGAACGCGACGGGCCGCTATCGAGCGACGTCGGACTTCCGCGGGATCGGGGAGTGCGACGCCGTGCTGATCTGCGTGCCGACGCCGCTCACCCCGCAGCGCGAGCCGGACATGACCTACGTCGTCGCGACCGCCCGCGAGATCGCGGAGTATCTCCGCGAAGGGCAGCTCGTCGTGCTCGAGTCGACGACGTATCCGGGGACGACCGACGAGCTGGTGCGCGGGATCCTCGAAGAGAAGTCCGGGCTCCGATGCGGGGAGGACTTCTTCCTCGCCTTCTCTCCCGAGCGAGAGGACCCGGGCAATCCGTCGTTTGCGACCGCGACGATCCCGAAGGTCGTCGGGGGAGTCGACGAGCGCTCCGGCGACCTCGCCCAGGCGCTGTACGACGAGGTGATCGACGCGCGGACGGTGCGCGTCTCGGGCGCGCGCGCGGCAGAGGCCACGAAGCTCGTCGAGAACATCTTCCGCGCGGTCAACATCGCGCTCGTCAACGAGCTGAAGATCGTCTTCGACCGCCTCGGAATCGACATCTGGGAGGTGCTCGACGCGGCATCGACGAAGCCCTTCGGCTTCATGCGGTTCAATCCGGGTCCCGGATGGGGCGGGCACTGCATTCCGCTCGACCCGTTCTACCTGGTCTGGAAAGCGCGGGAATACGGCATCACGCCGAAGTTCATCGAGCTCGCCGGCGAAGTGAACGTGCAGATGCCCCATTACGTCATCGAGAAGCTCCAGCTCGCCCTGAACGAGCGCGGAAAGCCGGTGCGCGGAAGCCGCGTGATGGTGATGGGCCTCGCGTACAAGAAGGACGTCGACGACGCGCGGGAGAGCCCCGCCTTCGAGTTCATCGACGGGCTCCTTCGGCTCGGCGCCGTCGTTTGCTACCACGACCCGCACGTCGCGAAGGCGCCGCGCATGCGGACGTGGCCCGACCTCCCCCCGATGCACTCCTGCTCGCTGACTCCGGAGACGCTCGCCGCGCAGGACGCCGTCGTGATCATCACCGATCACAGCGCGGTCGACTACGAGCTCGTCGCGCGGCACGCCCCGTTCGTCGTCGACACGCGGGGCATCTACCGCAACGGCCAGCCCAACGTCGTCGGCGCGTGAACGCCATGGAGCCGGACTTCGACCGCGAGCTCGTCCTCGTCACGGGAGGCGCCGGGTTCATCGGATCCCATCTGGTCGACGCGCTGCTGGCGCGCGGCGCCGAGGTTCGGGTTCTGGACAACCTCTCGACCGGCAGCCGCCGGAATCTGGCCCACTGCGCGCCGCGAATCGACTTTCGCCTCGGCGACATCCGGGACCCCGACGCCTGCCGGGAGGCGATGCGCGGCGCCTCGTGGGTGTTCCATCAGGCCGCCCTCGGCTCGGTTCCCCGTTCGCTCGAGGACCCGGGCTCCACGATCGACGTCAACGTCGCCGGCACCGCGCGGGTCTTCGCCGCCGCGCGCGATGCCGGCGTGCGCCGCGTCGTCTACGCGTCCTCGTCGAGCGTCTACGGCGACAGCGACCGGCTCCCGAAGCGCGAAGGGGAAGAGGGCAAACCGCTCTCGCCATACGCGCTCTCCAAGCAGATGGACGAGGAGCTCGCCGCGACCTTCCAGCGGTGCTTCGAAATCGAGATCGTCGGGCTGCGGTATTTCAACGTCTACGGCCCGCGGCAGAATCCGGAAGGGGCCTACGCCGCGGTGATCCCGCGTTTCTTCAAGGCGTACCTCGGAGGACAGGCGCCGGTGATCTACGGCGACGGCCTCCAGAGCCGCGATTTCACCTTCGTCGCCGACGCCGTCGCGGCGAACCTCCTCGCGGCCCGCGCCGACGCTTCCTGCTGCGGGCGCGCCTACAACGTGGCCGGGGGACGCCGCACGACGCTCCTCGAGCTCGCCCGGCTCGTCGGCGAGTCGGCCGGGACGCCGCGGGATCCCCGGCACGCGCCCGAGCGTCCCGGCGACGTCCGTCATTCGTTCGCCGACCTCACGCTTTCGCGCAGCGCTCTCGGATACTCGCCGGAATTCGAGCTCCCGGAGGGCCTCCCCCCGTCGCACCGCCATTATCTCGATTCGCTCGCGGCCTCGCTCCAGGCGGAGCCGGAGAAAGTCCCCGTCGCGCGTTGATGGATCCCCTCGGAGAACGGATGTCGTCGACTTTCGAATCGCTCCGATCTCTTCCCGCCCGGAAGGGATCGGCGCGCTCCCGGACGGGGAGAACCGCGCCGAAATCGACGCTGCTCCGGATCGAGGAGCAGGCGCGGCGCCGGCCCGGCGCGCCGGCTCTCTCCGACGGCCGGCGGCGTCTCGCGTTCGGGGAGCTCGACGCGCTCGCCGGCGCGTTCGCGGCCGAGCTCGCGGCGGCGGGCGCCGGTCCGGAGCTCCCGGTCGCCGTTTGCCTCGAGGACCCGATCGAAAGGACGGTCGCGTTCCTGGCCGCCTGGAAAGCCGGCGCGGCGTACGTGCCCCTCGACCCCGCCTCGCCGCGCGCGCGCCTTTCGTTCCTCGTCGCCGATTGCGGCGCGCCGCTCGTCGTCGCCGACGACGAGGCGGCGGGGCTCGCCGGATCCGCGCGGGTCCTCGCGCTCGACCTCGACGCGCTCCGTCCGGCCCGTCACGCCGGCCGACCGGGAAACGACGAGCTTCGGCGGCTCGCCTACGTGATCTACACGTCCGGGTCGACGGGCGACCCCAAGGGCGTCGAGATCGAGCACGGCAGCCTGGCCCACCTCGTCGCCTGGCACCGGCGCGCCTTCGGCGTCGGTCCCGCCGACCGCGCGTCGCAAATCGCCAACCCCGCCTTCGATGCCGCCGTCTGGGAGCTCTGGCCTTCGCTCGCCCTCGGCGCGAGCGTCCACTTTCCCTCCGGCGACATTCGCTCCGATCCGCCGCGGCTCCGCGACTGGATCGTCTCGGAGAGGATCACGGTCGCGTTCGCGCCGACCCCCGTCGCCGAGCGGCTCCTCGACGTCGAGTGGCCGGCCGGCGCGGCGCTGCGGCTGCTCCTGACGGGGGGCGACGTCCTCCGCCGGCGTCCGCCGGCCGGGCTCCCGTTCGGGCTCGTGAACAATTACGGTCCCACGGAGAACACGGTGGTCGCGACCTCGGCCGCCGTCGCTCCATCGAGCGACCGCGAGGGGCCGCCGTCGATCGGACGGCCGATCGACGGCGTCGAAGCGCTCGTGCTCGACGGGGCCCGCCGGTGCGCCGACGGGGAGCCGGGGGAGCTCTGCCTTTCCGGCGCCGGACTCGCGCGGGGCTACGTCGGCGGGCCGGACCGGCACCCGGGCGGATTCGCGGCGCATCCCTTCCGGCCCGGCGCCCCCCTCTACCGGACGGGCGACCGCGTGCGGCGCGCCGCGGACGGGGAGCTCGACTTCCTCGGCCGCCTCGACGACCAGGTCAAGATCCGCGGATTCCGCGTGGAGCCGGCCGAGGTCGAGCGCGCGATCGGACGCCACCCGGCGGTGCGGTCGAGCCTCGTCGTCGCGCGCGCCGACGGCGGAGAGAAGCGCCTGGTCGCTTATGTCGTCCCGGAACCGGGCGCGGCGGAGGCCGTCGACCTCCGCGCGTATCTGCGCGCCTCGCTTCCCGAGTTCATGATCCCGTCGGCATTCGTGCCGCTCGCGGAGCTCCCGCTGACCCCGCACGGGAAGGTCGACCGCGACGCCCTTCCGCCGCCCCCGCGGGAGACGCCGGGCGCCTCCGCCGGCCGCGGCCCGGAGTCTCCGGTCGAAGAGCGGGTCGCCGCGATCGCGGCGGACCTCCTGCGGCTCGACCGCGTCGGCGTCGACGAGAACTTCTTCGCGATCGGCGGACACTCCCTCCTCGGGACGCAGATGATCGCGCGCGTGCACGACGCCTTCGGGGTCGAGCTCGCGCTGCGGACGATCTTCGAGGCGCCCACGGTCGCGCGGCTCTCGGCGGAGATCGAGAGGCTCGTCCTCCGCCGCGTCGAGTCGATGAGCGAAGACGAGGCCCGGCGGCTCGCCGGCGCAGAGGAGCCGTCGTGACGACCCGCGCCGCCTCGCGCGCGGAGGCGGACCCGTCGCTGTCGCTCTTTCATCTCCTCGATCCGGAGGTGCTCGCCGACCCGTATCCCCTCTACGCGCGCCTGCGCGCGGAGGACCCGGTCCACTGGGACCCGTTCCTGCACGCGTGGATCGTCACGCGGTACTCGGACGTGCTCACGGTCCTCCACGACTACTCGGCCGACCGCACGCCGACGCCGGAGCAGCTGACGGCGATGGGCCTTTCGCATCTGACGCCGATCGCGAAGGTGATGGTCCGGCAGATGCTCTTCATGGACGCACCGGCCCACACGCGGCTGCGCGGCCTCGCCTCCGTCGCCTTCACGCCGAGGCGGATCGAGGTGCTCCGGGCGCACATCCAGGAAATCGCCGACCGGCTCCTCGACTCCGCCGTCCCGTCCGGCCGGATGGACCTGATGGCGCAGTTCGCCAACCCGCTTCCCGCGATCGTCACCGCGGAGATGCTCGGCGTGCCCGCCGAGGACCACGAGCGCCTGAAGCTCTGGTCCGCCGATTTCGCCGAGATGCTCGGCAACTTCCAGCACAACCCCGATCGCGTGCCGCGGGTCCTCCGAAGCGTCGAGGAGATGACCGAGTACTTCCGCGGCGCGATCGCGGACCAGCGGCGCACTCCCCGCGAGGGTCTCGTCCGGTCGCTCCTGACGGCGGAGGTCGACGGCGACCGCCTGAGCGAGGAAGAGGTGATCGCCAACTGCATCGTCACGATGGTCGGGGGCCAGGAGACGACGACGAACCTGATCGGCAACGGCGTGCTCACGCTGCTGCGCCACCCGCCGGAGCTCGAGCGCCTCCGCGAGGACCCTTCTCTGTCGGCGTCCGCCGTCGAGGAGCTCCTCCGGTACGAGAGTCCGAGCCAGCACACCGCGCGGATGGCGCCGTCGGACCGGGAGCTCGGCGGCCGGCCGATCCGGAAGCGGCAGGCGGTGATCGCGGTCATGGGAGCCGCCAACCGGGACCCGGAACGCTTCCCGGATCCCGATCGGCTCGATCTGTCGCGGCAGCCGAACCGCCACGTCGCGTTCGGCTGGGCGGCGCACTTCTGCTTCGGGGCGCCGCTCGCGCGCATGGAAGGGCAGATCGCCTTCGACACCCTTCTGCGCCGCCTGCCCGAGCTGCGACTCGCCCCCGGACCTCTCGAGTGGCGCGAGAACCTCGGTCTTCGCGGTCTGAAGTCGCTTCCCGTCTCCTTCCGAACTTCCGCCGCCGCGTGATGTCGACCCCGGCCCTCTCCGAAGCCAAACGGCGCCTCCTGGAGAGGTATCTCCGGGGCGAAGGCGCCCCCGGCCGCTCCTTTTCGCCCGCGCCGGCCCGCCCGGCGCGTCCCGCAGGGCTCGTGCCCGCGACCGCGGGGCAGCGGGAGATCTGGATGCACGAGCAGCTCGCCGGGCGTCCCGTCTACAACGAGTGCGCGACGATCCGCCGCTCCGGAGCGCTCGATCCCGAGGCTCTCGCACGCGCCCTCACGGAGACCGTTCGCCGTCACGAGTCGTGGCGGACCGGATTTTCCGTCGTGGACGGCCGCCTCGTGCAGCTCGTCGGCGCTCCCTTCACGGCGACGATCGGGCGGGACGATCTTCGCGGGCTTCCCCCGGACGAGCGCGAGGCGCGAGCCTTCGCGCTGGCCTCGGCCGACGCGGCGCGGCCGTTCGAGCTCACCGCGCCTCCCCTTTTCCGCGCGCGGCTCGTGCGGTTCGACGACGCCGACGACCGGCTGTTTCTCACGCTCCATCACCTGATCTTCGACACCGCCTCGCTCTTCGGGACCTTCTTTCCCGAGCTCGTCGCCCTTTACGAATCCTTCGCGGCGGGCGAGGCGTCGCGGCTCCCCGAACCGGCGGGCCAGTTCGCGGACTACGCGGCGTGGGAAGACGCGCGGCGGCTGCCTCCGGAGTCGATCGAGTTCTGGCGCCGCCGGCTCGCCGGTCTCCCTCCGGCGACCGTTCTTCCCGCGGATCGCGAGCGCTCCGCGGCCCTCGCCGGACGGGGCGGGGTGCGGCGCGTCGCGTTCCCGGCCGCGCTGCGCGACCGCGTGCATCGTCTCGCCGCCGAATGCGGAGCCACGCCGTTCGCGGTGCTCTTCGCGTCGATCGTGGCGCTGATCCGCCGCCACGTGGAGGAGGACGATCTCGTGCTCGGGTGCGTGTCGGCGGCGCGGCCGCGCGCGGAATTCGAACGGATTCTCGGATATTTCCTCAACCCCGTCGTCCTCCGAACCTCGACCGCGGGCGATCCGGCGTTTCGGGAGCTCGTGGGTCGCGCGCGCGACGAAATCCTTTCGGCGCTCTTCCATGGCGACGTTCCCCACGAGCGTCTCGCCGCGGCGCTCCCGGACCGCGGCGCCCCGCTCTTCCGGATCCTGGTCTCGTACGAGCCGCCCCGCGCGCCGGTTCCGTCGGGATGGGACCTCACGCTCTTCGACGCCTCCAACGGAAACGCGAAGTTCGATCTCTCCCTCGAGATCGAGAACCGGGCCAACGGGATCGTCGGCCGTTTCATCTACGACACCGACCTCTTCGACGACGACTCGATCGCCCTCCTCGAGAAGCACTGGCGCGCGCTGCTGGAATCCGCGCTCTCGCATCCCGATCGTCGTGTCTCGGATCTCGACCTGTGGGAGGACCCCGGCGCACAGCACGCCGCGATCGCGCCGGCTCCGGTCATGGCGCCCGCTCCCGTCGAGTTCGCCCGGCGCGCGGCCGAGCTTCCGTCGGCCGAGGCCCTGCGGTTCGGCCGCGAGACGACGCGCTACGGCGAGCTCGCGGCGAGAGTGGACGGCCTCGCGCGAGCCCTCGGCGCGCGCGGCATCGGCCGGGAGTCGCTCGTGGCGATCGCCCTGCCCCGGTCGGCGGAGCGCGTGGCGGCGATTCTCGCCGTCGCTCGCGCGGGAGCGGCGTGGCTTCCCGTGGGCTCCGACTGGCCTCCCGCGCGGGTCTCGGCGGTTCTCGCCGACAGCCGTCCGGCGCTCGTGATCGGAGATCGGACGACGCCTGACGGCGCCGTTGCGGCCGTGGCTCTCGCCGATCTCGCCGCGGAAGGAGGACAGGCATCCGTCTCGCCGGCCGACCCTCGGGCCGGCGATCTCGCGTACGTGCTCTATACGTCCGGGTCGACGGGCGCGCCGAAGGGAGTGATGGTCGAGCACCTTCCCCTCTCGAACCTTCTGTCGTGGAGCCAGCGCGCCTACCCGCTCGGTCCGGGCGACCGCGTGCTGCAGAAGGCGCCGCTCGAGTTCGACGCCTCCGTCTGGGAAATCTTCGCGCCGCTCGTCGCGGGCGCCGCGCTCGTCGTGGCGCCCCCCGGCGTCGAACGCGATCCGCACGCGCTCGTCCGCCTGCTGCGCGAGGAGAGGATCACGCACGTCAAGCTGGTCCCTTCGCTCCTTCGCATGCTCCTCGCGGTCCCGGAGCTCGGCGCGGCGTCGGAGCTCCGACACGTGTTCTGCGGAGGAGAGATCCTTCCGCCGGAGCTCGCCGACGACTTCTCCCGGCGCACCGGCGCACAGCTCCACAACCTGTACGGGCCGACGGAGACCTGCGTCGACGTGGCCGCGCACCGCTGCCGTCCGGGGGCAGCCCGGCGGCGCGTGCCGATGGGAAGGGCGATCGACAACGTTCGGCTCGTCGTTCTCGACCGGCGCGGCCGGAGGTCGCCGGCCGGAGTCGCCGGGGAGCTGCACGTCGGAGGGCTTGCGCTCGCCCGAGGATATCTGGGGCGCGAGGAGCTCACCCGGGAGCGCTTCGTCGCCGATCCTTTCGGCACCCCGGGCGGCCGGCTCTATCGCACGGGAGACCGCGTGCGGCGGCGGCCCGATGGAGATCTCGAGTTCCTCGGACGGTTCGACGAGCAGCGGAAGGTCCGGGGCGTCCGCGTGGAGCCCGGCGAGCTCGAGGCGGCTCTCCGGGCCCAACCGGAAGTCCTCGACGCGGCGGTCGTCGTCCGCGGCGACGAGCGCGCGCCGACGCTCGCCGCGTACGTCGCCTCTCCTTGCGCGGCGGGAGACGCGGGCCTGCGCCGCGAGCTCTCGCGGAGCCTCCGGGAACGGCTGGCGTCGATCCTGCCGCGCTCCTTCCTCCCCGATACGGTCACGGTCGTTCCGGCGCTGCCGCTGACCGCCTCGGGGAAAATCGACCGCGGCGCGCTTCCGCAGCCGGAGCGTGGCGCGCCGGAGGGCGCCTCGGCGCCCGAGTCTCCCGAGCACCGGCTGCTCGCCCGCATCTGGTCGGAAGTGCTCGGCGTGGAACCCGTCGGGATCCACGACAACCTGTTCGATCTCGGAGGCAATTCGCTGCTCGTCTTTCAGATCACCACGCGCGCGGCGCAGTCCGGGTACGCGATCACGCCCCGGCAGCTCTTCGACCACCCGACGATCGCCGAGCTCGCCGCCGCCGCCGGCACGCTCCCTGCTACGGAACCGAACGTGACCCTTCTCACCGCCTGACCCGGAGCCCTTCCATGAGCGCCATCGTCGACTCCGATCCGACGCCTTCGACCGCCCGCGACTCCGGGCGCGCGGAGGAGTTCTGGCGGTCGGCGTTTGCCGGAATGCCGGCGCCGACGGTCCTGCCGCTCCGGCACCCCGAACCGGCGGGGGCCGGGCGCGAGGAGCACGCCGCCGAGCTCTCTTGCGCGCGTTCGCGGGCGCTCGCGGGGTTTGCCGCCGAGACGGGCGTCTCGATCGCGACTCTGGCGCAGGGCGCCTGGGCGATCCTCCTCTCGCGCTATTCGGGCGCGGACGACGTCGTTTTCGCGGCTTGCGGCGGAATGCGCCGCTCCGCGGCGCCGGTGCTCCGCCGCGTCCGGGTCCCGGAGGGGGAGAGCGCGGGAAGCTGGCTCGCCGGCCTCCAGGCCGAGCGGGACCGCATCCGGCTCGCGCCGCCCGCCCCGTGGGGCGCGATCCTCCGGTGGGCGGGCTGGCCGCCGGCGGCGATCGAATCGCGGATCGAGCACCGCGAGTTCCCGCGCGACGGCGCGGAAGACACCGGCGAAGCACCCCCGCTTCTCCTCCGGATCGAGGTCAATCCGCGGCTCCGCGCGAGCCTCTCCTGGGAGGCGGCGCGCTACGAGCGGCCGGCCATGGAGAGGCTCCTCGCCGCCTTCGTCCGGGTGATGGAGCGGCTCGCCGCCGATCCCGACGCACCGGCCGGCGCGGTCGACCTGCTCGATCCCGAGGAGCGGCGCCGCGTCCTCGTCGAGTGGAACCGTACCGGTCGGGACTACCCGCGCGACGCGGCCGCGCACGAGCTGATCGAGCGCGCGACCGACCGCTCGCCCGGTGCCGAGGCGGTCGCGTGCGGTGCCGAGTCGCTGTCGTTTTCCGAGCTCGAGACGCGTGCCAACCGCCTCGCGCATCGGCTGCGCGCGGAGGGGGCGGCTCCCGACGTCCCGGTCGGCGTGGTCTTCGAGCGCTCGCCGGAGATGGTCGCCGCGATCCTCGGGATACTCAAATCGGGGGCGGCGTACCTTCCGCTCGATCCCGGCGCGCCGAAAGCGCGCCTC
>DATFVB010000306.1 GCA_035260525.1 Thermoanaerobaculia bacterium | reverse complement strand
CAGGCTCAACCCGCGCTGCCGGCGAAGGTCGACAGGGCCGGACCCGCCGAACGGAAAGTCATGCGCGGATAGTAGCGCGTCGGGGACGCCGCCCCCGAGGAATGGCGGCATCCGCGCCATTCGCGATCCGAGCTCCGCGAGCGTCGCGAACGCCGTTCTCGGGGACCGTCCCCCGGGGGGTGCCGAAGCGGTCGAGGGCACACGGAGCCGCGAGCGAAGCGAGCCTCCGCATGAGCGCGAAAGGCCCTCTCCTGAGCGCAGCGATGGACCTTGACCCCCAAGCAGATCCTTCGTCGCTTCGCTCCTCAGGATGACAGTCGCTCCGGAGGTCCGCGCGGCGGGAGTTTTCGCGATCCGAGCTCCGCGAGCGTCGCGAACGCCGTTCTCGGGGACCGTCCCCCGGGGGGTACCGAAGCGGTCGAGGGCTCAGCCCGAGCCGCGAGAGGCCGCCGCGCGGAAAGTCTCCCGAAGTAACCGCAGGGAGGAGGTCCGCGCGGCGGGAGGTTTCGCGATCCGAGCTCCGCGAGCGTCGCGAAACCGACGTGTCCCGGCACGCCTCTTGCGTTAAGCTCTCACCTTCATATGGAGGAAAACGTGGGCAAAGACTCCTTCGAAAAGACGCGCGACTTCGTCGACGAGAAGATCGACCGCACCAAGGAATACCTCGGCTCGTCCTTCACGAAGACCCGCGAACGCGTGGACGACCTTCTCACCGACGCCCGGAAGAACTGGGGGGGCGTCAGCTCCCGGCTCGACGACCAGTGGGACGAGGTCTCCGACCAGCTTCGGAAGTACGTCAAGAGCAATCCGCTCCGCGCCGTCGGATACGCCGCCGGGATCGGTCTCCTCCTCGGCCTCTGGATCGGCCGCCGCGGCGACTGACCGGCTCGTCACGATGCGTCGACGCGAGAGACGGCGCCCCGGTCTCCCGGTCTGGCTGGCCGGCGCGGCCCTCGTCGCGCTCGCGGCGTATCTCGGCCGCCGAAGGTGCCGGCTCGTGCTCGCCGCCGTGTCCGGAGCGCTGACCGATCGCGCCCTGCGCGCCCTCGCCGACACGTTCCGGGAGGAAGAGTCGGCTTAATCGTCCGTCGGAGGGGGGCGCGGGCGGCACGCGCGCATCTGCGCTCGATGTATGGTCCGCGCCCGCTGATATCTTTCCCGCCATGCGGCGACTGACGTTCCTCGGCGCGAGCGGCACCGTGACCGGCTCGCGGTTCCTCCTCGAGTCCGACCAGAGCACGATCCTGGTCGACTGCGGCCTGTTTCAGGGAGGATCGGCGCTCCGCGCGAAGAACCGGGAGCCGTTCCCCGTCGACGTCCAAAAAATCCGGGCCGTGCTCCTCACCCATGCGCACATCGATCACACCGGTTATCTCCCCCGGCTCGTCCGGCAAGGGTACGCCGCGCCCGTCTACTGCTCGGCGCCCACGCAGGCCCTGCTGCGGTACCTCCTTCCCGACGCCGGACGCCTGCAGGAGGAACAGGCCGAGTACGCGAACCGCACCGGATATTCGCGCCACAAGCCGGCCGAGCCGCTCTTCACGGAGGAGGACGCCTATCGTGCCCTGAAGCTCCTGGTCCCGATCCCGTTCGACGAGCCCTCGAAGGTCCTCGCCGGCCTGGAATTCTCCTTCCATCGCGTCGGGCACATCATCGGCGCCGGGTTCATCCGCGTGCAGGCGGGGGGAAAATCGATCCTTTTTTCGGGAGACGTGGGCCGCCGCGACGTTCCGATCCTCAAGGACCCCGAGCCGATCCTCGCCGCGAGCTACCTGCTCCTCGAATCCACGTACGGCGACCGCAACCACGGCGCCGAATCGCCGCTCGCCGCGCTCGAGCGGGTGACGACCGAGACGATCGCCCGCCGCGGGATGCTCCTCATCCCCGCCTTCGCGGTCGGCCGGACGCAGGAGGTCCTCTATTACCTTCGCCGGCTCCAGCGCGAGAAGAAGATTCCCGACGACCTCCCGATCTGGGTCGATTCCCCGATGGCGGTCTCCGCCGTCGAGATCTATCGGGACTTCAGGACCGAGCACGACCTCGAGATGCGCGAGCTCGAGGACGAGGACCTCTCGCCGATCGACGGGAGATGGGTCCGCCTGATCCGCACGGTCGACGAGTCGAAGAGCCTGAACCGCCTCCCGGGGCCCGGCATCATCGTCTCGGCCTCCGGGATGCTGAACGGCGGCCGAATCCTGCACCATCTCCGCGTGCGGCTTCCCGATCCCTCGACGACGCTCCTCTTCGTCGGGTATCAGGCCGAAGAGACGATCGGGCGCCAGATCGAGGACGGCGCGGCCACCGCGCGCATCCTCGGCGAGTCCGTGCCCGTGCGCGCGCGAATCGAGCAGATCCCCTCGCTTTCCGCGCACGCCGACCAGGGCGAGCTGCTGGAGTGGCTGTCGAAGATACCGGAGCCCCCCGTGAAGACGTTCCTCGTGCACGGTGAGGACCCGGCGCGCCAGGCGCTCGCGGAGCGGATCCGGGCCCAGATGGGCTTCGCGGTCGTCCTGCCGGTGCAGAACCAGGTCGAGGACCTGCCTTGAACGACGGCCGCGGAGGGCTCCGCAGAGTCCGACGCGTTCTGGTCCAGACGCTCAAGGGCTTCTACG
>DATFVB010000305.1 GCA_035260525.1 Thermoanaerobaculia bacterium | reverse complement strand
CTGCCACTCGGCCCATCGGCCGCTCCGGTCCGACATGAAGACGATCGTTCCGCCATCCGGCGACCAGCGCGGCGCGCGCTCTCGATCCGTGTCTCCGGAGAGCTGTCGGAACCGGGAGCCGTCGGCGTCGATCACGTAGAGCGGTTCCCGCACGCCGCGCGTCCCGAAGACGATGGTCCGGGCGTCGGGCGACCAGTCGAGCCACCCGATGAGGCGCGAGCCGCGCAGGATCGTCCGGGGAGTCCCGGAGAGGGCGCCGCGCACGGGATCGAAATCGGCCTCGAGGAGAGTCGACCGGCGCTCGGCCGCGGCCAGGACGACGGTCTTCTCGTCCCGCGGGATCGAGAAGCCATCCACCCATTCCGCCGGCGCGGTGATCGGTTCCGGCCGGCCGCGAAGCCGCCCCGATTTTTCGTTCACGGCGACCCGCCAGAGGTTCATCGTGCCCCCGCGTCCGCTCAGGAAGTAGATGGCGCTCCCGCCGGGCGACCACACGGGGCTCCAGTCGAGGGAAGCGTCGTTCGTGACATCGACGCCTCCGCTCTTCGCCTCGGAGCCGTCGGCGGCCGCTGTCCCGATGTCGCGCTGCGCGCTCGGATTCCGGACTCCCCAGTACGCGATCCGGAGACCGTGCGGAGACCAGCTCGGCTGGACCGCGTCGCCGCTGGAAACGACCCGGAGTCTTCCGGTCGCGACGTCGACCGCGTCGAGCTCGCTCGCCGCCCCGCGCGAGAACGGGTCGTCGAAGCCGCCTTTTGCGACGGCGATCTCCTTCCCGTCCGGAGACCAGGCCGGGTTGAACCCGAAATTCGCGACGCGCCGCACCGATTCGCCCGTCGCTCCCATCACGAAGAGACCTCCTCCGTCGCGCTCGGATCGAAACGCGATCTGCGATCCGTCCGGAGAGAAGGCGGGGCTCCGATCGCTCGCCGGTGAGTCCGCCGTGAGGTTCACCGCGTTGTGGCCGCCGATCCGCAGCAGATAGATGTCGTCGTTTCCGGAGACGTCGCTGACGTAGGCGACGCTCTTGCCGTCCGGCGAGATCGCCGGTTCCCGCTCGAGACCCGGAAAATCGGTCAGCTGGGTGACCGCGCCCGGCGCCTTCTCCGCGGGGCGCCTCGGAGCGCGGAGCCCGCGCGCGAGCCATCCGGCGCCGAGCGCCGCGATGACCGCCGCGGCCGCGGCGGCGAGCGTAAGCGCCCGCAGGCGACCCGCCGGTTCGGCGACCGCGACGGCGGGCGGAGTCCCCGCGACCGCCTCCTCGATCGCGATCCGCGCGTCGCCGATCGACTGGAGACGGCGCCGCGGGTCCTTCACGAGACAGCGGCGGAGGAGATCGCGCACCGCGAACGGGAGACGGTCCGGGAGCCGGCTCCCGTCCGGTTCCCGCGTCAGCACGGCGGCGAGCGTGTCGGACACGGTCTCTCCGGCAAAGAGACGCTCGCCCGTCAACATCTCCCAGAGCACGACGCCGAAGGCCCAGACGTCGGCTCGCCGGTCCGCGGCCCTGCCCCGGGCCTGCTCCGGGCTCATGTACGCCGCCGTGCCGAGGATCATCCCCGCCTGCGTGCCGATCGAGAGCGTGGGGGAGTGGGAGAGATCGGTCGAGGAGGTCGCGGCGGCCGGATCGAGAGCTTTCGCGAGCCCGAAGTCGAGGACCTTCACCTGGTCTTGGGCGTTCACCTTGACGTTGGCCGGTTTGAGGTCGCGGTGGACGATCCCCTTCTCGTGCGCGGCCTCGAGCGCTTCGGCGATCTGGCGGGCGATCGAGAGCGCCTCGTCGATCGGGATCGCGCCCGCCTCGATGCGATCCTGAAGAGTCGGGCCCTCGACGAGCTCGAGGACGAGCGCCTTGACGGCGGTCGAATCCTCGACGCCGTAGATCGCCGCGATGTTGGGATGGTTCAGCGACGCGAGCACGCGCGCCTCGCGCTCGAACCGCGCGAGGCGCTCCGGATCCGCGGAGAGCGACTCGGGAAGCACCTTGATCGCGACCTCGCGCCCGAGCTTGCCGTCGCGCGCCCGATACACCTCTCCCATGCCTCCTGAGCCGAGCGGCGACAGGACTTCGTAGGGGCCGAGCCGGGTTCCGGGCGCGAGTGTCATGAGAGGTTGACAGAGATTCTATCCGGCGACCATCCCTTCAGGCCCGCCGCCGAAGCGGGACCCGAGAGAGCATCCGTTCCTTGCGGGCATCGCTGCCGAGACTCCGGTCCGCTTCGCCCCTCCGGCGGGATTACCGGCTCCCGCCGCGGCGTGCGAGCAAGCGCTGGAATTCCGCTTCGTCGCGCAGACAGGTCAGATCGGGATCGCGTGCGAGATTGTCCCACTCCGAGTACCCCTCCTCGACCGCTCGCCGGAGCATCGACAGCGCCTCCGTCTTCATGTTCAGCGTGCCGTAGACGCAGGCCGCGTTGTAGATCGTGTGCGAGTCCGACGTGCCGAGCGAAAGGACCTTCTCCAGCTCGCGGATCGCATCCTCCCGCCGGCACGACGTCGCGTAGTCCACGGCGAGGATCATGCGTGCTCGCGTGTCCTCGGGCACCCATTCGAGCTGCCGCTCGAGGGCCGTGAGTTGCCGTTCGCGGAGGGAGCGCAGGTCGTCTTCCCGGCCCAGTGCCCCGAGGGCGTTTCCGTAGGAAATGTACAGGTTGTAGTCCTCGCCGTTGGCCTCGATCGCCGCTTCGACGAGGTCCGCCGCCTCCTGCCACCGGTCGGAAGAGAAGAGGGCGCGGCCGAGAATGTCCCACGAGCTTTCGCAATCCCTTTTTATCGCGATCGCCTCGCGGGCGGATTCGACGGCCGGCGCGTATTGACCCTGGGCATAGAGGATTCGCGCGCGTGCGACGAACGCCTCCGGAAGCCGCGGCTCCAGGGCGAACGCCCGGTTGCAGGCCGCGGTCGCGCGCTCGAGCCAGTGTTCGTTTCGGTCGGCGAGGTAGTACTGCATGGCGCAGACGTTGGCGATGCCGGCGTGCGCCAGGGCGAATGCCGGATCGAGCGCGAGGGCATGCTCGAACATCTCCAGCGCGAAGTCGCGGCGCTGCTGCCTCGTGTAGGTGCGGCCTCGCAGGAAGTAGTCGTACGCGTGCAGGTCGGCCGTCGGCTTGCGGGCGATCGTCTCGTTTTCCTCGTGCGTCAGCGACAGGCGAAGGGCCTCGGCGATGCTGCGCGCGATCTCCTCCTGGACCTCGAAGACGTCCTTCATCTCCCGGTCGTAGCGTTCGGCCCAGACCGAATGACCGGTCCCCGTCTCGACCATCTGCACGGTGACCCGAAGCCGGTCGCCGGCGCGGCGGATGGTGCCTCCGAGGACGTGCGTCGCCCCCAGCTGATCGCCGACCTCCCGGGCCGGCGCGCTCTTGTCGCGATAGGAAGACACGGCGGCTCTCGGAAACACGCGCAGGCTCTTGATCTTCGTCAGTTCCGTCGTGATGTCTTCGGTCATCCCGTCGCGGAAATACTCGTCTTCGCTCGCTCGGCTCAGGTTCTCGAGATAGAGCACGGCCACGGACGGGCCGGCCGGCTCCTTGACGGCGCGGCCGGATTTTTCCAGCGTGCGGCGGGCGTCTTCGAGATCGCGCCGGAGGGCCGCGGCGGACGAATACCGCGAGTCCCGGTCCTTTTCGAGGGCCCTCGCGATGACCCGCTCGAGGGCCGCGGGAACGGCGGGGTTGACCCGCGAGGGGGACACGGGCTGCCGATTGAGGATCGCGTCGAACAGCACGGCCGCGGTCTCTCCTTCGAACGGACGGCGGCCCGTGGCCATCTCGTAGAAGACCGCTCCGAGGCTGAAGAGATCCGAGCGGTGATCGAGGGATTCTCCCCGAGCTTGCTCCGGAGACATGTAAGCGACCGTGCCGACGGTCGAACCAGGGTCCGTCAGCCCGGCGAGGTCGATCGTGATCCCCTCGGTGGAATCCGCGGGGGCCGCCTCCCCGGAACCCGGCTCGATCAGCTTGGCGATGCCGAAATCGAGGATCTTGGCGTGGCCCCGGCTCGTGATGACGATGTTTCCCGGCTTGATGTCGCGATGAACGATGCCCTCGCCGTGCGCGGCGTCCAGCCCGTCGGCGAGCTCCAGGCCCCAGGCGACGACCTGGGCGGGCGGAAGCGGCCTCCCTTGGATCCGCCTCGCCAGCGTCTGGCCATCGAGGTACTCCATGGCGATGTAGGGCTCGCCGTCTTGCTCTCCGACGTCGTAGACGGTGCAGATCGCGGGGTGGTTGAGCGCCGAGGCGGCGCAGGCCTCCCGGCGAAAGCGTTCGAGGGCCAGCCGGTCGCGTGACATTTCACCCGGCAGAAACTTCAGAGCGACGAGGCGGTGCAGCCGGGTGTCGCGCGCCTTGTATACCTCTCCCATTCCGCCCGCTCCGAGCGGGGAGAGAATCCGCCGAGATTCCGCGGCGATCACCTCGGCGCGCGAGTTCGGTGATCACGGGCGGGTCGGCGAGTGCGGAGGCCGGTTGGCTCACGGACACCCGCGGGTCCAAGCCCGTTTCAACGACCGCTGACGAACTCCGGATCCAGCGCCTTCACCGCGCCCCCTCGACCAGAAACAGCCTCGAGATCATCACGCGGT
>DATFVB010000304.1 GCA_035260525.1 Thermoanaerobaculia bacterium | reverse complement strand
CCGGCCGGATGTAGCCGAACTGGTCCGTCGTGAGGTAATGCTCCTTCGCATTGGTCGAATACGCCTTCGGACTGGTCCGCAAGACCGGACGGCTGTTGACGACCACCGGCGCCGCGCCGCGGAACGGTACCGCGATCCCCGTTGCCGAGAGAGCCACCACGAGAAGCTGCCTGAGAATCTGCATCTGATACCTCCGACTTCGAGGAGAGCTTAAGCATCGAACGCCGCCGATTCATTGATGCAAACGACCCAAATCGAACCGGAACGCGATCGTCGATACTCGGCTTCGGATGATTGGGATCGGAAAACGAGGCCGAATGCATCGCACGCGCGCATCCGGGGATCATGCGAGGATCTCACGGTTGCGACGATGCTTAGCCGGGGGCCTCGAAGACGTCGACACCGGTAAGAAAGACCGGGTAGCGTTGAAGGAACGTGAAACGATCGGAGTTCCCGGCGGCCGGAAAGAAGCCATATCGCTCGAATCGCCCGCTCGCGCCACCCTTGCCACGGAAAAGGGCCGACTTCGAGCGATACTCGGGAACGCTCATGGCCGCGCGCAAGCGCAGCACGCACGGGCCGGCGGCGCGCCGGCCGATGGAAGGAGTCACGCGGTGAGAATCAGGACATGGAACAGCGCTCTCGCGGCCGGTATCATCCTCGCGGTCGGAGCGTGGGGGTGCAACGAGGGGACCAACGAGAAGCCGGTTTCGCGAGAGGCGTCTTCGAGTGCCGCGGCGCCGGCATCCGCGCCGCGACCGGCGGCCGCTCCTTCGATCTCGGTGTCCGGCAAGGTCCTCGAAACGATGGACGCCGCCGGTTACACGTACATGAAGCTCTCCGTCGGCGGCGCTGAGGTCTGGGCCGCCGTCAATCAGACGAAGGTGAAGGAAGGGGAGACCGTCACGGTCGCCGATGCCATGGAGATGGACGGGTTCGAGAGCCCGACCCTGCATCGGAAGTTCGACCGGATTTTCTTCGGCTCTCTCGCGAAACCGGGCGCGCCCGGGGAGAACGCCTCCGCCGCCCAGGACCAGGCGCCCCCCGACCATCCCGACGACCCCCGTTACCGCGAAATGATGGCCAAGCAGCACGCCGCCGCGGCGCAGGGGCCGTCGAAGGTCGGCGACGTCAAGGTTCCCCGCGCCGCAGGGGGGAAGACCGTCGCCGAGATCGTCGCCGACCGCAAGGCACTCGCGGACAAGGAGGTCGCCGTGCGGGGAAAAGTCGTCAAATTCCTTCCCGGGATCATGGGAAGGAACTGGGTCCACATCCGTGACGGCTCGGGCTCGGCCGACAAGAAGGACAACGACCTGACGGTGACGACCCACGACACCACGGCGGTCGGGGACGTCGTGGTCGTCAAAGGCACGGTGAAGATCGATCGGGATTTCGGAGCGGGGTATCAGTACCCGGTGCTGATCGAGGAAGCGAAGCTCTCGAAGTAGCGACGTCCGTCTCTTCCGGAAAGCACCGTGATCGCGGCCGCGTGCCACCCGCGAGACCCTGCGACATACGCGTTTTCTGTCATACCCGCGAAAGCGGGTATCCAGTCCTGGGTCCCCGCTCCCCGCTTTCGCGGGGACAAGTTTCGCGGGGACGACCGCCTTGCGGTCGCCTCACCGGGATCTCGCGGGCGATCCGCATTCCGTCCGGCTCGCGGCCTGCCCGCGCCCTCGCGCTCGAGCGCCGCGTCCCGATCTCCGGCCCGAAGTCGACGGTGAGCTTCCAGGCGGGCTTCTTCGCCTCGGGGAAATCCTCGACTTCGACGATCGTCCCGGCGCGAATCTCGACGGCCTCGAAGTCGGCCCAGGAGATCGGCATCATCGAACCGCGGCGGCCTGCGGCTCGTACGTGCCTGCCGGGGCTCGGAACGCGATCGCGAGGCGGTTCCAGGCGTTGATCGTCGCGATCGCGAGCGTCAGGTCGACGAGCTCGGTCTCGGAGAAATGCCGGCGCGCCTCTTCGAAGACCTCGTCGGGAACGTGCGCGTCGGCGACGCGCGTGACGGTCTCCGTCCAGGCGAGCGCCGCGCGCTCGCGGTCGGAGTAGAACGGAGTTTCGCGCCAGGCGTCCAGAGAATAGAGGCGCTGCTCTCCTTCGCCGATCGCGCGCAGGTCCTTCCAGTGCATGTCGATGCAGTAGGCGCATCCGTTGAGCTGCGAGGCGCGGAGCTTGATCAGGTGGATGAGCGGCGTCTCGAGGCTGCAGGCGTGAAGGTACTGCTCGAGGCCGAGCATCGCGCGGTACGCGCCGGGCGCGGCGTTGGCGTAATCGATTCGGGATTCCATGGTCCGGTTTCCTCCCGTTCCGATCATAGACCCGCGCCGCAGAAGAAAGCCCCCGCCGCTCCACGCGGGCGGGGGCGATGAATTCGTTCTCGGAGGCTACCGGCGTTCGTGGTCGCGGTGGTGATCGCGATCATGGTCGCGGTCGCCCTGGCGCCCGTGGCGATGCTCGTCGCGCCAGCGCCGGTAATCCTCTCCCTCGACGATGCGTTCGTTCGACCAGTGGCCCGGCGCGTATCGCCAGCCGCCGTATTCGCGGTGGTAGCGGGGTGCGATCCAGCGGGCGTGGCGGTCCCGGGGCCGTTCCCAGCGCCCCGGGACCCAGATCCACTGATCCCCCTGCAAGTCCCAGAAACCGCGGATCCAGATCGAGTAGCGGTCGGGGCGGCGCCCTCGTCTCTCGTAGCGAAGGCGCGGCGGCCGCGTGTGTCCGATGTGAATTTCCAGGCTCGGCTGGGGAGGTAGAGGGATCTGCGCAGCAACGGGAAGGGAAAGGGCCGCGCCGATGACGCTTACCCACAGGAGCCTCGTCAGACGTTTGGACATGCGATGAAACCTCCTGCCGCCTTCCCGAAGCAACCCCTGTGCCCGCCGAGCTCACCTCTCGATTCAAGAACTTCGGCCGTGCCGTCGATTTCCCATGTCCTTTCGAGGGCGCGTTGGTCTCGTTGACCGATTCTGCGGGCCGCGATCGGGAAAGAAAAGCCCCCGTCCGCGAATGTCGCGAACGGGGGCGGTGATGAGGCGGTGTGATCGCTTGCGGCTACATCCGATGATCGTGATCGTGATCGTGATCGTGGTCGCGCTCATGCTCGCGATCGCGATCGCGCCGTTTGTGATGCTTGTCGCTCCACTCCCGGTAGTCGCGTCCCTCGACCACGCGCTCATTGGACCAGTGGCCCGGCTCGTAGCGCCAGCCATCCTGCTCACGGTCGTAGTGCGGGTCGACCCACGTCACGTCACGGCCCGCCGGACGCTCCCAGCGTCCGGGAATCCAGACCCACTCGCCGCCTTCCCAGTCCCAGAAGCCTTTCACCCAGACATAGTCAGCGGCGGGTCTCACGTTTCGATACTCGACGCGCGGGCGCGGCGGCGCCGAGCGGGCGATGTGGATCTCCATGTGCGGGAGCGGGGGGATCGGGATCTGACCCGCCGCCGGGATCGCGATCGCGGCCGCGACCGCGGCGGGCAGAATGGATTTCAGGATTCGGTTCATGCGGACCTCCTTCCGGACAGGAAGCAGCAACCGGGATGCCGGAGAAGGGTGGAACTCCGGCCTGACGTCAAGCGGGCGAGTCGGGGCGCTTCCCGGACCGCGGCAGGAACACCGCGGCGCCGACCGTCCCCGCGGCGCCGAGCCCCGCCGCCGCGAGGAACGTCCAACGCGGCGCGATCGTCCACAGGAGGCCGCCGATCGCGGCCGCGCCGGCCACGGAAAATCCGCGAATCGTGTAGTACTTTCCGACCGTCCGTCCGCGCGCATGGGCCGGCGAAGAGTCCACGATGAACGCTTTCCGGGCCGGCTCGCCGATCTCGCGCAGGCCGCCGATCGCGAAAGCGGCCGCGAGCGCCGCAAACGTCCGGGCCGCGAAGACCGCCACGGGAAAGAGCGTGAAGAACGCGTACGTCAGGACGATGAACCGCTTCTTTTCGGCGCGCTCCGCCAGCGCCGCCGCGGGAACGTACGAAACGATCGACGTCGCCGTCAGGATGGAGACGAGGACCCCGAACCGGGCGGCGGAGAAGCCGCGGACCTCGATCACCCACACGACGAGGAAGACGTCGGGAAGACCCTCGCACAGCCGGACCAGGACATCCGCCGCGACGAGGCGTCGGAGGACGGGAGGAAGCCGCACCGCGCCGGGAGGAACGGCCGGAGCGGTCCGTCCGTTCCGAAAGACGGCCGCGAGACCGAGGATCATCACCGCCGCGAGCGCGATCGACGCGAAGAAACCCGCGCGCATTCCGCGAAGCATTCCGAGGCGGCCGATGAGGACGCCGCCGACGACCGGCGCGATTACGATCGGAATCCGCTTGACGACGGCCTGGACGGTGAATCCGACGATCCGCTTCGCCCCGCGGAGCTCCTCGCCGATCATCGCGAAGGTGGCCGGAAGTCCCAGCGACGGCCACGCCATCACGAGGACGATGCCCGCGAACACTCCCGCGATCGATCGCCACAGCGCGAAGACCAGGAAACCTGCGAGCGTGACGCCGCCGAAGAGGAGAAGGGCCGCCCGCGTGCCGATCCGATCCGTGATGGCGCCGCCCGGATACGCGTACGCGGCGTCGAGTAAATCCTTCAGCGTCCCGAAGACTCCGATGAGGAACGGGGCGGCCCCGAGAAAGCGGAGGTACTCGGGGACGTAGCGGAACCACAGCTCCTGGCCGAAACCGAAGACGAAGAGACCGGCCGCCAGGGCCGCGACGCCGCCCTCGAGGCCGAGAGAGCGTCGCAGGGCCGTGGCGCGCCCGGGGGGGACCGCGGGGCCGGAGGTCATCCGCTCAGGGCTTCGTGGCGACCTTCGAGAGCGCGGCCTTCAGTCCCCCGCCGATCCTCGGCGGGGTCCCGACTCCCCAGAAGTGCATGAAGAAGAGCCGCGGTGTCTCGCGGAGCATGTGCGAGTGGAGCGCCGTGACCTCGATCCCGTGCGACTGGAGCTCGGCGATCACGGGATTGACCTCGTCGGCGACGAGGACGAAGTCTCCCGTCGCCGCGACGCGTTCGCCCGCGGTCTGGACGTTGATCGACTCCGCCATCCCCATCGAGGGAGGAATCTCCATCCCGCCGTCGGTGATCGGGTCCGCCCGGGGCACGCCGACCTGGAGGACCGTTCCGGCCATCGTTCCCTTCTTGCCGAGGCTCGTCTGGAGCTCATCGAGGAGCTTCGTCTGCGCCGGCGTCGGATGCGCGGGCGCCGCGGCCTGCGTCGGGGTCTTCGTCTTTGCGAGCGCGTCCTTCAGCGTCTTCGCGAGGGCCGCCGGCTCGCCCTTCCCCATGAAGTGGACGTAGAGGACGTGCGGCGTCTCGCCGAGAAGGTGGTTGTGGATCGCGAGGACTTCGAATCCTCCGGCCTGGAGCGCGCGAACGACCGGATTGACCTCCGCTTCGAGCAGGACGAGATCTCCCATCGTCATCGCGTTCGACCCTTCCGCCCGGAAGGCGGCCCAGGACCCGAGAGCGAGCGCGGGCTGGACTGCCACCGTCGCGACGCGGACGCGCAGGTCCGAGCGCGGCCAGGAGTACTTCTGCACCTCTCCCGGCAGGCTCTTCCCCTCCTGTCCGAGCGTCTTTCCGACCTCCTGCCAGTCCGCCCCCGAAAGCGCCGAGGCGAGGGCGAGAGCCGCGAGCAGAATTCCGATCCGTTTCATGACGAGTCTCCTTTCTTCCCGATCTTCGGAGCTGCCGCGGGAAGCGAGGCGCCGCGGCGGCGGAACGATTCGTAAAGGCCGTCGAACAGCTCGAAGCCGTGCTCGATGCGGTCTGTGTCCTCCGGATTCGCGAGCAGGAGGCCATGGAGAAGGCGCTCGATTCCCGCCGCCTCCGGCCTCCCGAACTTTCCGTCCTTCAGGTCGATGTCGTGGACGATCTCGGCGATCGGCTCGAGCGCCGGATCGGCGAGACCGAGGCGGGCGACGAGGGTTTCGAACGTGCAGCGGTCCCCTTCGTGCGTGAAGTCGCCTCCCGGGATGTCGAACCGGATCTCGCCGGGAACGCGAACGCCTTCGCGGAGATCGACGAAGCGCAGCTTCGCGCCGGGGTCGACGAACCGGCGGACGAGCCAGGCCGATCCGATCCGGTCGACGTGGACGCCCTTTCGCGTCACCCAGGTGCGGCCCCGCAGGTTCGTCCGGTCGACCGACCGGCCGCTCGGAGACGGAGAAGGGAGCTTCCGCTCGAGCTCGGCGAAGAGATCCTCGACCTCCTTGCGTCCGACCGAGCCGAAGAAGTCGATGCGGACGAGCTCGGCGAGCCGCCGGCGAAGGCGCTCGACGGCGGCGGCCGCTTCTCCGTCGGGGCCGGCACGCCGGGCCCGGCGGCTGCGCGAGACGAGGGGCCGGATCTCTTCGGCGAGGCGGTGGAACTCCGCGTCCCGCTCCGCCCGGAACCGTTCGACGAGCCGCCGGTCAGCGTCGTCGTCGACGAAATCGGCCCGGCAGACGTACGCATCGCCCCCTCCGGCGGCGATCTCCTGCGCGATCCATTGGAAGTCTTCGAGACATTCGTCGGTGAAGGGGAGAACGTAGACCGAGTTCTTCAGCGCGATCGCGCCGACGCGTACGAGGCGGTTCCGGATCTTCGCGCGGAGATAGAGCGGCTTCGGGGGAATCTGGTGGATCAGGAGATGCCATCGATGCCTTTCCGCCGTCATCGGGAGCACTCCTTCTCGAGGTGAGCGTAGAGCGAGTCGTAGAGGAACGAAGCGCGCTCCAGGATGTCGGCGTCGTCGCGGCCGACCTCCGTGAATCCCTGGCTGATGGCCCAGAGTCCCGCCGACTCGCGCG
>DATFVB010000303.1 GCA_035260525.1 Thermoanaerobaculia bacterium | reverse complement strand
CATGTAGCCGACCGTGCCCATCACCATCCCCGGCGTGGTCCCCGTCGCGATCTCCGAGACGCTCTGATCGGAGGACTCGACGAGCTTCGCCAGGCCGAAGTCGAGAACCTTGACGAATCCGTCCTTCGAGATCATCACGTTCTCGGGCTTCAAGTCCCGGTGGACGATGCCGGCGGCGTGGGCCTTGGCGAGCCCGTCGGCGATCTGGCAGGCGACGTCGAGGATCTTCTTCGGCGCCATGGGTTCGGACGGCAGCGATTCGCGCAGCGTCGCGCCGTCGACGAGCTCCATCGCGATGTAGGTCGTGCCGTTGGTTTCGCCGATGTCGTAGATCGAGACGATGTTGGGATGGTTCAGCGCGGAGGCGGCACGGGCCTCCTTCTCGAACCGGGCGCGGCGCTCGACGCTCTCCGACGCTTCGGCCGCGAGCACCTTGATCGCGACCTCGCGGCCGAGGCGGGCGTCGCGGGCGCGGAACACCTCTCCCATGCCCCCGGCTCCGAGAGGCGAGAGGATTTCATACGGACCGAGTCGGGTTCCGGCGGCGACGGGCATTTCGGGTTCGACCGATCTTACCCGATCGGAAGCCGCCGGTCAGCCGGCAGGAAGGGTAAACGGAGCGAGTCGATCACCGCTTCTTCGCGAGCCAGTTCTGGACGAGCGTAACCGGCGCCTCGGCGGACTGCGTCACGTCCTGGTCGACGAGGAATCTCTTCCCGTCCCTGGCGACGTCGTACTGGACGCCGTTGTCCGGCCGGAAGCGGGCCTCGAAGAGGAGCTGTGGAGTTCCGGCCTCGAACGCCGGGGCCGTCTTTACGGGAACCGACATCAGCTTGGTCCCGAGGTCGTAGAAGATCTCGCTTCCGTCGCGGCTCCAGAGCGGATCTTCGCCGCCGGAAGTCGAGATCTGCCATTTCCCGCCCGTATCCGGGAAGGTTCGGACGTAGATCTCGTTCTTGCCCGACTCGTTGGAGACGTAGGCGATCCACTTTCCGTCCGGCGAGAAGACCGGCTCGCCCTCGTTGAAGTCCGTCTGGAGGTAGGGCGCCGCTTTCTGGTCGGCGAAGGAGAAGGTCCAGAGGTCGCCGCTCTGGGCGGCCGCCTTCGTGCTGAACGTCTGGAACCCGATCCGGCTCCCGTCCGCCGTCCACGAGAACGGCGCCTTCAGAGCGTCGGAGGCGAGCACGGGCCTCTCTTCCCCCGTTCCGGCGGACGACTTCTCGTAGAGGTCTCCGGGATTCTTCCGGTCCGAGGAGAAGATGACGCGGCTGTCGTCCGGAGACCAGATCGGATAGCCGTCGAAGCCGGGGGCGAACGTGAGGCGCGTCTGGGTCCGCCGCGCGATGTCGAAGACCCAGACGTCGACGTTCGCCGAAGAGGGATCGCGGACGTCCATGGCGACCCTCTTTTCGTCGTGGGACAGCTTCGGCCGCGCGATCATCCCGGGATTCCCGATCGTCTCGATCTGCCGGCCGCTCCGGTCGAGCCAGGCGAGCTGCGAGAGACCGAGGCTCCCCCCGCCCATGTAGACGAGCGCCCCGGCCTGCGAGGCCGAGAACATCGACAGGCTGTATCCGCTCAGATTCTGCAGATGCTCGGCGACGGGAAACGCGTCTCCCGCGAGCTTGCGGCTCCCGGGCGAGAAGCGCTGCGCGAGGAGCGTTCCCTCCCGCACGAAGAGGAGGTGTCCGGATGCGTACTGGGCTTGCGCCTCGACATCGTGGAGGAGCTCGACGGTCTTTCCGTCGAGCCCCCCCACCCAGACCGACGTACGTTCCGGTTCGGTCCCGGAGCCCGTCGTCCGGTCGGCGTAGAGGAAGTGCCGCCCGTCCGGGAGGAACCACGGCCACCGATGCGTGTTCTCCTTGCGCGAGGCGTCGAGCTTCGTGATCGGGACGGAGGTGCCTCCGGCGGCGGCGACCTTCGAGAGACCCGTGTTGAAGTTCGGCGCAAAGACGATCGTCCCGTCCCGGTTCCACGAGCCGCCCCGGCCGTCGAGAGCATCGCAGACCGTCTCGGCCGGTCCCCCGGACGCGTCGATCTTCTTCAGCTTCGCGCCCACGAAGAAGCCGATCCGGGCGCTGTCGGGGGACCAGAACGGATACTTCGCGCCGTCCGTCCCGGCGAGCGGCTGGGCCGAGAGGCCGGAGAGCGCGCGCACCCAGAGCACGCTCTTGCCGGAAGGATCGGGCGCGACGAACGCGATCCGGCGTCCGTCCGGTGAGAGGGCCATCGCGCCCGAGCTGAAATCGAAGGACGATTTCTCGGGAGGCAGGATCGAGGTCTGGATTATCTCCGCGGGTCTCCCGGCGGCGCGCCACACGAGAGCGCCGAGCGCGAGAGCCGCGATCCCCAGGATGCCGGCCGCGATCCACGCCCAGCGTTCGCGCGAACGGCGCCGCGAGACGACGATCGCGGGCGCTCCCGCCTGCGAGCCTCCCTCGACGATCCATTCGAGCTGGAGCTTGACGTCGTGCGCCGTCTGGAACCGGTCGTCCGGCTCCTTGGCGAGGCAGGTCTTGACGACGCGGTCGAGCGCGGGAGGAGTCATCGGGACGATCGACGAGATCGGCGCGGGGTCCCGCTCGAGGATCGCCGCGATCATGCTCGCGCGGCTCTTCCCGGAGAACGCCTTGCGCCCGGACGCCATCTCGTAGAGAACGCACCCGAAAGCGAAGATGTCGCTCCGCGCGTCGGCGTCCTTGCCCTCGAGCTGCTCGGGCGCCATGTACTGGAAGGTCCCCATGATCGTGCCGCGCTCGGTGAGGTTCGCGGGGGTGGCTTCGGTCGGGAGCGACGAGAGCTGCGAGATTTGCGAGTCGACGCCGAGCGCGCGGTGCTTGGCGAGGCCGAAGTCGAGGAGCTTCACGCCCGACTTCGTCAGCATGACGTTGCCGGGCTTCAAATCCCGGTGGACGATTCCCTGCTTGTGGGCGCGGTCGAGCGCGTCGGCGATCTCGATGCCGAACCGGAGCGTCTGATCGGCCGGAAGCGGTCCCTTCGTCAGGCGGTCGGCGAGGGTTTCCCCCTCGAGGTACTCCATGACGAGGTACTCGACGCCCGCTTCGTTCCCGACGTCGTAGAGCGCGCAGATGTGCGGGTGCGAGAGCGCCGAGATCGCCTTCGCCTCGCGCTCGAAGCGCTGCTTCAACTCGGCGTTGTCGGAAAGGTGCGACGGAAGCACCTTGACGGCGACCTCGCGGCCGAGCCGCGTGTCGCGGGCGCGATAGACCTCGCCCATGCCGCCGGCGCCCAGAGGCGCGATCACTTCGTAGGGTCCGAGCTTGGCGCCTGCGGCGAGGGTCATCGCGAACCTCGGGCCGCGCCGAAGCGCGCCGCCGCGCGCGAAGGCGGCCCCCCCGCGCCGAGCGGCGAGAGGATCTCGTAGGGACCCAGGCGCGCGCCTGCTTGCAGCGTCACGACAGGATCCTCGTCCGCCGTAGTTCTTTGAAGCCTCGGCGAAGGAGAGGCGAAAGCGGACGCGTCGCGCAGAAGCTCCGGAGGAGCGAAGGCGGATCGTACGGACCCGGACGGGACCCGGCGGCGAGAGTCATTGATCCCCCGAGATTGGCCGCGATCATATCGCGGCGGCCGGCTCAGCGGCTCTTCTTCCCGTCCCCGACGCCCGGCACCCCCTCGATCGTCGAGATTCCGTAGAGCCTCTCGAGGAACGCGACGACGAGGCGCCTGCCGTCGGGCGAGATCGCGAACGACTCCGCCTCGAGATTGGGATCGAAACCGGCGACCTTCCGGCGTGAGGCGCTCGTGTCGCTCTTCTCCGGGTCGAAGTCCTGCTCGAAGATCCCGTTGACGCCCTTCTCGTCCTGGCCGACGAAGTAGATCCGCCGGCCGTCGAGCGACCATCGAGCGCGGCCGAGCGCCGTCTCCGTCGGCCGCGAGTGCGGGACCTCGATCGTGAACGGGAGCGTCTTCCGGTCGGCGACCCGCAGCACGCGGATCGGGCCGACCGTGAGATCGGGGCAGGCGACGTAGCGCCCGTCGGGCGAGGTCTCGGGGATGTTCAGACACGGGCCGACCTGCTCCACTTCCGTTCCGTCGGGCTTCGTACGGTAGAGCCCGGGTTTCGCGTTGTTCGTGAGCGCGAAGAGGACCCATCCGTCGGGCGTCGTCGTCGGGTTCTCCGCGTCCGTCTTCTGGTTCGTCACCGCGCGGGGCGAGCTGCCGTCGGGATCGGCCATCCAGATCTCGAGATGTCCCGTTCGGCCGGAGCTCCAGATGAGCTTGCCGTCGTGGGTGAAGCCGGGGTCCCAGTCGTCGGCGTCGTCCTCCGTCAGCCGCCGGATCGCGCCCGTCTTCGTCGAGATCTCCCAGATGTCGAGGTTCCCGCTGCGGTTCGACGAGAACGCGACCCACTCGCCGTCGGGGGAGAAGACCGGCTGCCGATCGGTGCTCGTCCCGCGGGCGAGCCAGCGCGGGGGCGCCGAGGGGCTCGTGAGGTCGTACTCCGCGAGGTTCTGCCGGGAGCTCGCTCCGTCGGCGACGAGCATCCCGCCGAGCGTGTCGATCACTCCGGCCTCGAAGGGGAGCCAGACGAGCGGCGTCGCCTTCCCGGTCCGCAGGTTCTCCCGGAGCAGCCGCCCCGCGCCGTAGCGGACCTGGAGCGCCTGCGCGTAGAAGACCGTGTGCGGGTCGCCGCTCCACACCACGTTCGAGAGGAACCCGAGGCTCGGCGGCACGCCGACCGAGCGCTGCGAGCTCCCGTCGACGGCGGCGACCTCGAGCCGGCCGCCGCTGTTGGAAAGGGAGGGGAAGGACGGCAGCACGATCGACTTTCCATCCGGCGAGAATCGCGGGGTCGCGACGAAGCGTTGCGGCCATCTCGCGATCTCCTTCGGCTCGCCGCCGTCGGCGCCGACGAGCAGGAGATGTCCGACCGCGTCGGTGTCGCCTCCGGTCGCCCGCACGAACGCGATCGTCCGCCCGTCGGGGGACCATTCCGCGTCGGACGCGTGCACCGTGATTTTCTTCGGCACGCCGCCGATCAGGGGAATCCGGTACAGGTCCGACTTCGTCTCGGAGGAAACGGGCACCGGTTGGAAATCGCCGCGAAGAAACAGGATCTGCGATCCGTCCGGAGAGAAGCGCGGCCCGAAATCGGGCCCCTCCGTCAGCGCGATCTCGTCGCCCGTCGCGAGCTGCTTGAGCCAGATCCGCTCCTTCCCGTCGCGCCGCGACGCAAACGCCATCGTCCTTCCGTCGGGGGAGATCGCCGGGAGCATGTCCTTCCCCGAATGGGTGAGCGGGCGGATCGCGACGAGCGCCGGGTCGGGGTTCTTGCGCAGCAGGCGGTCGACGAGCACGCCCGCCGCGAGCCCGGCCGCCACGGCGATGACGACCGCCGGCCGGACGCGGACGCGCCGCCCCGGCAGCGTTCCCGGGCGCGCGGTTCCGGAGGTCGATGTCGTGCCGATCGCTTCGAGATCGAAGGCGATGTCGCGCGCGGAGTGGAAGCGCTCCGCGGGGTTCTTCTCCAGGCAGTGCCGCACGATGCGGTCGAGCGCCGGGGGGATCTTCCGTCCCGACTCGGCGAGCTCCGGCGGGTCGTCGCGCAGAATCGCCGACATCGTGTCGCTCGCGGTGTCGCGCCGGAACGCGCGCTTTCCCGAGAGCATCTCGAAGAGAATCGCACCGAACGCGAAAACGTCGGATCGGGCGTCCACGGCGAGCCCTCGCACCTGCTCCGGCGACATGTAGCCGACCGTCCCCATCACGGTCCCCGGATCGGTGCGATGCGACATCGTCGGCGCGCTCGTGGCCTCGTCCTCGCGGACGCCGCCGATCCGCTTCGCGAGCCCGAAATCGAGGATCTTCACGCGCCCGTCGCTCGTCAAGAAGACGTTCTCGGGCTTCAGGTCCCGGTGGACGATCCCGCGCTCGTGCGCGGCGGAAAGCCCGATCGCCATCTGGTGCGCGTAATCGAGCGTCTTCCGGACCGGGATCGCCCCGGCCTCGAGCCGCTCGCGGAGCGATTCCCCTTCGAGGAGCTCCATGGCGGCGTACGCGATCGCACCTTCGCGCCCGAAGTCGTAGATCCCGAGAATGTTCGGATGATTCAGGGCCGCGACCGCCTTGGCCTCGCGCTCGAAGCGGGCGAGCGCGTCGGCGTCCGAAGCGAGCCCTTCCGGCAGGATCTTGATGGCGACGTCCCGGTCGAGCTTCGTGTCGCGAGCTTTGTAGACTTCTCCCATGCCGCCCGCGCCGATGGGGGAGAGGACCTCGTACGGGCCCAGACGGATGCCGGTCTTGAGAGTCATTGAAGCGTCATCGCTGTCCGGCGTGTTTCATTCGAGAAATTCGTAATCGACGCCGACCGCCTCGTAAGCGGGAACGGCGCGTCGATCGAAAGTCAGGAGCTTCGCCTTCGCCCGTTTCGCCGTAAGAGCGACGAGGGCATCGTAAACCGCGCCTCCCGCGATGCCGGCCGCCGCCGCGATCCCTACGAGGGACCGATGGGCGCCCCCCGGAAGCGCGAGCGGCGGCAGGGGAAAGGTCGTCTGCAGAAATTCATCGACGACCGCGGCCGGAGCTCGATGCGGCGGCGGGAGGCGAGTGAGAACGGAATAGGTTTCGATCAAGACGTGCGCGGGAAGGCGCGGTCTCCGGGCGAGGACCGCGGAGGCGCGCGAATGGGCCTCGTGCCAGCTCGCGAATGCCGCCACGACGACGCTCGTATCCAGGGCGATCAACGGCGGGTCCGCTCCAGCGTATCGCGGACGAGATCGTCCGTCAGGGGCGGGAGCTTCGACTTCGGAACGGCCGCGACGCCGTGCTTCCCGCGTCGCAGGCGCATCGGAGTCGGCGCGGGCGCGATCTCGATCCGCCCCTCCCGTTCTCTCACGTCGATCGCCTCTCCCGGGCCGAGCCCGAGGCGGTCGCGCAGGGCCTTGGGGATGACGATACGTCCGGCCGAATCGATGGTAGTGATCATGGCAGAATTTTACCATTTCCTCCTTCGCCGTTCGTCGCCGGGAATCACCGCGCCGCTCCGGGCCCGAGAACGATCCGCCCCGGCCGCGCCGCCGTGATGTGCCCGCCGTCGACGACGAGCGCGCCGTTGACAGCGACGTACGGGAATCCCGACGAGTAGTGCACCGGATTCTCGAACGTCGAGTTCACCTTCACGTTCGCGAGGTCCAACGCGACGACGTCGGCCGCCATGCCCGGCCGGAGGAGACCGCGGTCCCAGATGTGGGCGCGTGACGCGGAGAGCCCGGTCATCTTGTAGACCGCGGTCTCGAGCGGCAGCACCTTCTCGTCCCGAACGTACTTGGCGAGGAGCCGCGCCGTCGAAGCCCAGCCGCGCGGGTGCGACTTTTCCTGGGAGAGGATCCCGTCCTCGGCCTCCGCCGAGGAGTCGGTGCAGAACGCGACCCAGGGGTCCCGGATCGCGGCCTTCACGTCGTCGTCGCCGGCGATGAACGTGATGCAGTAGGAATTCGCCTTGTCCGCGAGAACGAGGTCCATCAGCGCGTCGACCGGGTCCTTCTGCTCTTCCTTCGCGATCTCTTCGATCGTCTTCCCCTCGTATTTCTTGAGCGACGGGTCGATCACCGTCGTCAGCAGGACGCCGGACGGGCCGCCCGAGCCGAGATACTGGTTCTCCCACTCGTCGGAGTCCTTCAGCATCTCGTCGCGCCCCTTCTTCCGGAGCGCGGGGTCCTTCAGCCGGGCGAGCTCCTTGTCGCGCCCGCCCTCGCGCATCCACGGCGGGAGGCAGGCGTCGAGGCCGTTCATCGCGGCCGTCCAGGGATACTGGTTCGCCGCCACGTCGAGGCCCTGCGCCCGCGCCTGCCGGATCTTCGAAAGCTCCCCGGCCATCTTTCCCCAGTTGCGCTGGTAGGCCGTCTTGAAGTGCCAGATGTTGGCGGGGATGTGGGCCTCGCGCGCGATCCGGAAGACCTCCTCCATCGAGGAGTCGATCCGGTTCCCCTCCGAGCGCTGGTGGGTAAAGTACGTCCCGCCCCAGCGCGCGGCGACCCGCGCCATGGCGATGATCTCCCCGGTCGAGTTGTACATGTCGGGGACGTACTGGAGCGACGTCGAGACGCCGAGCGCGCCTTCCTTCATCGCCTCGCCGACGATCGACTCCATCTTCTCGAGCTCGGCAGTCGTCGCGCGGCGGTTCTCCGTCCCGATCACGAGCTGGCGGACCGTCCCGAGGCCGACGAACGTGCCGAGGTTGATCGCCGCTCCCTTGCGGCGGAACGCGTCGAAGTAGCCGGTGAGCGTCGTCCAGTCGGGACGGACGCCGTAATGCTTCCAGACGTCTTCTTGCTCGGCGATGAGCTTCGGGGTCGTCGGCGCGATCGACTGCCCCTCGCCCGTGACCTCGGTCGTGATTCCCTGCGTGATTTTCGACGCCGCGCGGTTGTCGACGAGGACGTTGTATTCCGACTGCCCGAGCAGGTCGATGAATCCCGGCGTCACGACGAGCGCCCGGACGTCGATCCGGCGCTTCGCCGCCGCCTTCCGCGCCTCCGAGAGCGAACCGACCGCGGAGATCTTCCCGTTTCGGACCGCGACGTCGCCGCGGAAGGAGGGACCGCCGGTGCCGTCGACGATCAGCCCGCCCTCGAAGACGATGTCGTCCGGAGGAGTCGCCGGCGGCCGCGCCGCTGCCGTGAGCCCGAGGACGGCCGCCGCCGCGAGGACGAGGAGCGTCGTTCTTTTCATCGTGAGTTCTCCGGGGAATAATCTAGCACCGGAGGGAGAGAATGAATCCGAGAATCGCCCGAAACGTCCGTGGCGCCGCGCCGGCACGTCGCGGCGCCTCGCCGGCGCCGCTCGCTGCCCTGGCGGCGCTGGCCGCCGTCCTGCTGTCGCTTGCCGCCGCCGCCGGCGCGGCCGACATCGCCTCGTCGACGCGCCCGATCGCGCGGATCTGGCGGGGACACGTCCGGTCGGCGCAGGCCGACGCCTATCAGAAGTACCTCGACGACGAGGGCATCCGGAAGCTCCGGAAGATCCCCGGCAACGCCGGCGCCCAGATGTTCCGCCGCGACGAAGGGAAGACGACCGAGTTCGTCGTGATCTCCTACTGGAAGACCGCCGCCGACATCAAGAACTTCACGGGACCGGACTGGGAGAAGGTCCACGCGCTGCCGGACGATCCGAAGTATCTGGTGGGGCCGGCCGCGACCGTGACGCACTACGAGGTCATCGAGGACAAGTAACCACCTCTCCCGGCGGGAGAGGTTGCCGCGCCGTAGCTCCGGAGGAGCGAAGGCGGGCGGGTGAGGGAGCCTCGGTCGGTACGCGTAGCCGTCGGTCGGCTGCCCGCATCCTGTCGGGCTCGCGCCTCGCCGCGCCTGATTCCCTTTCGCGAGCTCTGGTTCAGCTGCTGTCGCCGTGCCTCCACCTCTCCCGGCGGGAGAGGTCGCGCCGCAGGCGCGGGTGAGGGAGCCTCGGTCGGTACGCGTAGCCGCCGGTCGGCGCCTTGGCATGCCAGTTGTCGCGCCGTTGAGGCGCGGTCAGACGGGTTGGAAGACGGGTTCGGGTGGGCCGGCCCGCGGGCGCGGCGAACCGAAGACGAACGTTAAGCCCATGGGCGGATCGCACGCACCCGTATAACGACCCGTATCACCGCGCCCGCTATCGCGCGTACCTCTTCATGGCGTCGCGAATCTCCGCCATCGCCTCCTTCGCGTCGCCGCGGCCGATCGTCCGCGTCGTCTCGCCGCGCAGGCGGTGGTATCCCTCGAAGAAGACGCCGATCTCCTCGAAGATGCGGCCCGGGATCCCGGCCGTATAGACACGGTCCTCGTGTTCGCCGTCGGGCGACGCGATGATCCGGTCGTTGCGGTCGCCGTCGGACTCCATCCGCAGGATTGCGCGGGGACGCGCGAGGACCACGCATCCGCAGAAGACGGGCTCTTCCATGAGGACGATCGCGTCGAGCGGATCGCCGTCCTCCGACCGCGTTCTCGGCAGGAAGCCGTAGTTCCAGGGAAACGCGAATCCCGGCGGCAGCACCTTCGTCAAGCGGAAGAGTCCGAGCTCCTCGTCCCATTTGTACTTGTTCCGGTTTCCCTTCGGCGTGTCGACGACGACCCGCAGACGTCCCTCGGCGTCGATCGGCTCGAAATCGCGCGCGAAGTCGGTCACTCGGGTATTCTCCGCGATTCGGCGGGCCGTTTGCATCGGCGGCAGCCGGAGGGCATCGGCGGCAGCCGGATTGGAGGCCCCGTGGAACAGATCACGTTGAACGAATACCTTCTCGACGCCCAGCGCGCCCATCCCGAGGCGACCGGGGAGCTGACCGAGCTCGTGAACCGAATCGCGCTCTGCGGGAAGATCATCGCGCAGCGGCTCCGGAGGTCGACCCTCACGGGCGACACGGGTTACGCGCGGACGTCCAACGTCTACGGCGAGCGGCAGGAGAAGCTCGACGTCTTCGCCAACGACGTGTTCCTGCGCCATCTGCGCTACGGGGGCATCGTCTCGCTCGCGGCGTCGGAAGAGATGGCCGAGCCGAAAGTCTTCTCCCCCGACGGCCAGGGGCACTACAGCGTCTCCTTCGACCCGATCGACGGCTCCTCGAACCTCGACGTCAACGGCACCCTCGGGACGATCTTCGGCGTCCGGCGCCGCCGCGAGCCGAAGGAGCACGACCACGGCCTGCTCACGTCGGGTCGGGAGCAGGTCGCAGCCGGGTACCTGCTCTACGGGCCGGCAACGGAGATCGTGATCGCGGACGGCAAGAGGGTCGCGATCTTCACGCTCGACGACTCCGGCGAATTCTTCCTGTCGAAGGAGAACGTCCGCCTGCCGCCGAGCGGAAAAGCCTACGCCGTCAACGAGGGGAACCAGACGCGCTGGAACGATCAGACGCGCCGGTACGTCGAGTGGCTCAAGACCCCGGATCCGAAGACCGGAAACGTGCACGCGACCCGCTACTCGGCTTCGCTCGTCGGCGACTTCCACCGGATCCTCCAGCAGGGCGGCATCTACCTCTATCCGGAGGAGCCCGGCGATCCGAAGACGCCGCACGGCAAGCTCCGCGTGCTCTACGAATGCCATCCGCTCGCGTTCGTCGCCGAATCCGCCGGCGGCCGCGCCTCGACCGGCCGCGGCGCCGTCCTCGATGTCGTGCCGGAAGACGTCCACGCCCGCTGCCCGCTCGCAATCGGCTCGACGGAGGAAGTCGATCGCTACGAGGCGTTCGTGGCGGGAAAAGCGTAGCGAAGGCGGGGACGGTCTTCGCTTCTCCCCGTGCGAGAGGCCGCCGGTATTCATCCCTCTCCCCGCGGGAGAGGGCAAGCGCCGCAGGCGCGCGGGTGAGGGAGCCCTGGTCCCGCCGCCGGGTTGACACGGCGGGGCGGCGCCGCTATCGTTACCAGTCCGATTGATCTTTTCCTCAGTAGCTCAATGGCAGAGCATCCGGCTGTTAACCGGAGGGTTGTAGGTTCAAATCCTACCTGAGGAGCCAAATCCCCGATTGAGAAAAGCGGTATTCACCCGGCGGGAGTTGCCGGATCTCGCCACGCGTGGGAGGTGAAAATTGAGAATCACCACTGATTCGGGCCGACTGCCTTCCCGGCGACCGCCGACACACCCGGGCGAGATGCTTCTGGAGGAGTTCCTGAAGCCGATGGGTGTGACCCAGGCCGATGCGGCTCGCCGGCTGAAGATTTCCGCCAATCGACTGAACGAGCTCATCCGTGGCAAGCGCGGGATGACCGCCGATACGGCGCTGAGGCTATCGCGATGGCTCGGCACGACGCCCCAGTTCTAGCTTCACCTCCAGGTCTCCTGGGACCTCTGGCACGCCATGCGGAAGAGCTCAGCGGCATAGCCGGCGTTGGGGGAAGTGTCACGCAGTTGTCTTGCCTCTTGAAGCACCGAAATGAAAAGCCCCCGGGCTTCCCCGGGGGCTGGCGCTTGGCGGTCGCCGGGCGGGACTTACTTGCCGTCCAGTCCCTGGTCGCTGCCGACACCCGTGACGAAGTCCCATCCCGTCGCGCACCGGAATCTGCCCGCGCGGCCGGAGGTGATGTCCCGGAAGGAGTCGGAGTCGCCAAGATTCCCGTAGATCGTCGAGAGCTCGGTCGCCGACGAGTCGAGGAAATGACCGGCGCTGTTGACGATCCCGGCGAGCGCGGGCGACGCCACGCTCGTGCCTCCGAAGACGAGCCAACCGGAGAGCCCCTGGCAGGGAGTGCTGTCGTACACGGAAACCCCGCTCGCGGGATCTGAATCGAAGGAGAAGTCGGGAGCGCCGCGATGGTCCCCGACGATGTCCGAGACGACGTCCTGAAACTCGGGACGCGGCTCGTACCGGCTCGGCCCGCCGCCGCTGCCGCTCCATCCCGTCTCGCTCGTGAAATTGCCGTCGGCGTCCCGGTTGATCCGCGTTCCGCCGGCGGAGACGACGTTCGGGGACACGCTCGGATAGATGTTGGCGCCTCCCCGGTCGCCGCTGGCGGCGAAATAGACGACGCCGTCCGTCGTGAAGAGCGAATCGTAGTCCGACTCGTACCAGAATTCGCTTCCGCCCCAGCTCATCGAGACCTCGCCGACGGGGTCGGCGGCGAGCTCGCTCGCGACGTCGACGGCGTCGAAGAGATCGTCGAAGCTGTTGCTGTCGGCTTCGACGAGGACGATCCTCGCGTTCGGCGCCATCGCATGCGCCCACTCGATGTCGAGGGCCGCCTCCTGCGCCCACCCGCAGTTCGTGCGCGGCTTCGTGCCGCTCGCGTACACCTGCGTGAAACAGCCGTTGTCTTTCGTGCAGGCGGGAAGGCCGAACTCCTCCGAGAACACCGCGAGATCGTTTTCCGCGGTCGGATAGTGGAACGCGTCCACGATCACGATGACGTTCGAGCCGCCGGCCGTCACGTTGGAAGACAGTTCGTAGACGGAGCGGATGGACGACGGCGTTTCACCGGTGGGTTCAGTAGCTCCGCCGGGTTTGCGCGCGACGTTGATCAGATGGTTCGTGTGCGCGCGGCGACCGATGTCGCGGGGATGCTCGATCGTGCTGTCGGGCACCAGAATCGGTCCGTGCGGTGTTGTTCCGCTTTGCGCCAATGCCGGGAGAGCGCATAACGCCGCACCGAGGAGTAGGGCGCCGGCAACTCCCCGCGCTGTGATTTTCTGCATGGCCTGAGCTCCTTTCGTTTGGAAGGCATCTGGCTTACCGCCGGATGGATAGAAACAGCCTTGCGTCCTGGAATTCTTCGAAAGTCCGTGAACACCAGTCGGATAGGCTCGCAGGGTTCTCTCCCCACCGCCAGATTCGATTCAATCAGGTGAGGCAGCGGCAAGGATCCCCGTCTGCCCCGCCGAGCGCGTGTTCCCGATTCCGGACGGCGCCGATCTCGTCGAGGCCGCGGCGCTTCCCGTCGCCTTTCTGACGGCCGACTACGCGCTGTCGGCCGGCGACGGGCGCGCCGGCGAGCGGCTCGTCGTCACTGCGGCGGCGGGAGGCGTGGGGAGCGCTCTTCTCCAGCTTGCTCGCCGGAAAGGACTACGGACGCTCGCCCTGGTCGGATCGGAAGCCAAGCTCGATCTTTGCCGGCGGCTCGGCGCGGAAGCCGTCGGGCTCTACGGATCCGCCGAAGCGCTGCTCGATGCCG
>DATFVB010000302.1 GCA_035260525.1 Thermoanaerobaculia bacterium | reverse complement strand
GGGCGCCGGCATCGCGGCGCCCGACTCATTTCAGCCCGCCGGCATCGTCGGCGCCCGACCGATTTCAGCCCGCCGGCATCGCGGCGCCCGACCCATTTCAGCCCGCCGGCATCGCGGCGCCCGACTCATTTCAGCCCGCCGGCATCGTCGGCGTCCGACTCATTTCAGCCCGCCGGCATCGTCGGCGCGATTCTTTTCATCCCGTTCCGCCTCCCCGCGCGATCTGGCGAAACCGAAGCGCGGCGAAGATCACCAACAGCGAAGGGAGCCAGATCCAGAGGATCTCGCTGTGGGTCACCCGTATCCCTCCGGGGTCGAGCCACGGGTTCCCCGTGGGCGGCGTGACCCGGATCGGCCGGAAGACGGAGTGGTACCGCGCCGCGGAGAACGGCGCGAGAACGGCGACGCCCACGCCGCTCGCCATCGACGCGTCGAGGAAGCCGTGCGAGAGGCCGGCGAGGAAGAAGATCCCCCAGAGCCGTTCCCGCAGACCGTCCCGGCGGGGATCGCGAAAACAGGAGAGCGCGAGCGCCGCCGCCGCGGCCGCCGCGAACGCGATCGAATGCGTGATGCCGCGGTGGCCGAACATGCCGCGATAACGGGCCCCCATTCCCACGAACGCGATGTCGACGTCCGGGATCGTCGCGATCGCGATCGCCGCCGCCCAGTAGCGCGGCGGGAGCTTCTGCTCGGGCCGAAGAACGGCCGCGATCGCCGTCGCGGCCAGCGCGTGGGAGAGAACCGCCGCCACGCAATCTCGTCAGCGCAAGATGGCTGCCAGGAGAGAAGGAGAAGCGCTCGCGTGCGGGCTCGGTCCGAGGCGGGAAGGGGATGACGCCGTCAGCTCCGAGCCGGCGCTCCCCGCCGGGACCCGGAAGCGCGCAAGGCGAGCCATTCGCGGATCGACGACGCCGCGTCGGGAGGGAAGTCGTGGCCGCGTTCGCGGATCGCGACCTCGACCCGAGCTCCCCTCGTCTCGAGGGCGCGGGCGTTCTCTTCGATCTTCGCCGGGGGGTAGTACGCGTCCTCGCGTCCGGCGAGGTAGAGGACGTCGACCGCGGCGTCCCGGTACTTCGGCGAAGTCGACCAGTCGCCCGGGATCCCGCCGGCCACCGCCACGACGCCGCGGACCTTCCCGGGGTACGTGAATGCATAGCGGAAATTGAGGGCGACCGACTGCGAGAACCCGAGGAGGAAAACGGCCGCGGGATCGACGCGGCGCTCGCGGGTCAGCCGGCGCAGGATCGCGTCGAGCGCCGAGTGGTGCAGCGCGATCGATTCCTCCGGCTTCCAGTTGCTTACCCATCCGAAGCCGACACCGAGCGGCTTCGAACGGTCTTCCGGGCGGACGAGGTGCGGGTGGGTTCCCTGCAGGCTCGCGAGCGCGAATCCTTCGGGCAGCGCGGGCTCGACGAGCCTCGCCATCGAACGCTTGTTGCCGCCGTATCCGTGCAGGGCGATGACGAGCGGCGCGTTCTCTCCGTCAGCCAGGAAAACGTCGCAGTACGACGCGCTTTCCTGGGGGATCCGCCACTCCTCCGGCTCCCGGGCGGGCGTCATTTGATGAAGTAGCCCGCCGCCTTCCAGTCGCCTCCTTCGCGGACGGCGGTGACGGTCTCGACGGCGTCGGCCTTTCCGGAGAAGCTCGCGCCGAACTGGACCACGAAGTACTGGCCGTCGGGCGCGCCCGGAAGCGACGTCCGGTAATCCGCCGACTTGAGATACCGCTTGATCAGGTCGCCGAGCGGCTTGCGCCCCCCTTCCATCGCGCTCACCCAGCGTTCGCGCGTCAGCGCCCCCTTGAAGAGCACCGACGCCTGCTCCCACGACTCCCCGTACTTGCCGGCGTCGATGAGATGGAGCCACGTGGTCATCGCCGTGACCGCGGGAAGCGAGTCCGGCGGCTTCGGCGCGTCCGCGGCACGCGCGGCGGAAACTGCGGTGGCGAACGCGAGCGCGGCGGCGAGGACGGTCGAGAGACGAGAACGCATGAAGAACCTCCCTCCGGGTGATCCCGGAAGGAGATTCTAAGCCGCAGGCCGGCGTCCGGGTCACGCCGCCGGGCGGCGCGGTCCGCGCCGCCCGGTTACTTCGAGCCGTGCTTGTGGACGGCGAACGCTTCGGCCGGGACGTCGCCCGAGATCGTCACGCCGTCCTCGGTGCGGACGACGCGGATCTTCCGGATCGCGGAGACGAGCTCCGGGTTCTTCGACTGCGCGGACATCCGCCAGGCGGCGAGCATCCCGCGGAGCACGTCTTCGAGGTTCTCGCGGGTCTCCTCGTCCGAGGTCACGCCGGTCGCGGAGACGGAGACCACGGCGCTCGACACGTTGGCCTGGAACGTGACGAGCGAGAGCGACTGCAGCGCTCCGGCGAGCTGCGCGGCCGGCCCGTCGGCGGAATCGCGCCGCGCCGACGGATGGAGCTGATGCATCCGCGCCGTGTCGACGATCGCCCACGCGGCCGAGCGCGTATCCACGCGCGAGAGCGCGTCGGAGACGAAGGAGTGGGGTGCGAGGCCCGCCGTTCCCGCGGCGTAGGCGTCGAGCGCGTGCAGAAGCGCCCGCTCGCTCCCCGCGAGCACGAGCGTCGGCGAGACGAATGCGACCGCGCCGGCCTCGTGGCCGTGCTCGCCCGCGTGCTCGGGAAGGCGATAGTACGGAAGCGGCGCGGCGTCGACCCGGACCGCGCCGCGCGAAGCGGTCGCCGCGGCGAGCGCGTCGGGGTGGAAGCGGCCCTCGAAGACGACGAGCGGGCCGGCCTCCTTGCCGCCCTCGGAGCTCAGGGAGAACACGGCCGAATCCACGTCCTTCTTCGGATCGAGGCCGGCGTCCTTGAGGAATTGCGCGGCCTTGCCGTCGGCCGAGACCGCGTCCGTCTCTTTGAAGAGTCCGGCGGAGACGGCGGTCGACTTGAGGCGGTCGAATCGCACCTGCCCCACGGCGAGGGCGTCCGGCGGGACGAGCTCGAGGCCGTCGGACGGCGGCGCCGCGGCGAAGGCGCCGGCGGCGGCGAGCAGAGAGACGAGGGCGGCGATCGAGAAGAGCGGGCGTTTCATCAGAAATCCTTTCTCTGGAAGAGCCATGCGGCGGCGGCGAAGCAGGCGAGCCCGAAGGCCGCCGTCGTCGTGAACGGAAGCGCGGTGAGCGAGCCCGACATCGCGCGCGGAACGGCGCCGCCCCCGACGAGGGCGATCGCGGCGCGGCCGAGCTCGGCGGTCTTCGGCAGCACCCAGTAGAGGCCGCGGACGATCGCCGCCTGCCAGTCGTGCGCCATCGCCGCCTCGATCTTCTCGTGCCCGGCGAAGATCGCCGAGAAGAAGAAGATCGCGTACGTCGCCATGATCGAGACGCCCGTCGACGACGTCAGGACGCCGACCGCGAAGGAGAACGCCATCAGCACCGCGATCGCGAAGAGGATCACGAGCGCGGCGAGGAAGAAACGCGGGTGGAAGACCCTCGTCTTCCACGCGACGATCAGCCAGATCGCGCCGACGAGATAGACGACGTTCGCTGCGGCGAGCAGCATTCCGGCGACGTAACGCGACGCGAGGAGGTTCACGCGCCCGACCGGACGCGAGAGATAGAGGTCGATCGTTCCCTTCTCCTGGAGGCGCGGGGTCAGGTGCGCCGTCGCGAAGATCGCGAGGAACGTGCCGACGACGTAGAGGAACGCGGAGAAGCCCGATTCGAAGCCGATCACGAGGCGGTCGAGGTCGACGCGCTCTCCTGCCATCTGGACGGACTGCCCGAAGAGCCTCGCCCCCGCGAGCGCGCCGTCGACGATGTCGAGGTTCACCGCGAAGGCGAAGATCAAAATGAAGAGCGACGACAGGACGAAATACGCGACGAGCGTCCAGCGTGCCGCGGCCTCGCGGAAGACGTCCTGGATGTTGGCGGCGAGCGTTCTCATGGCTTCGGCCCTTCCTTCGACGGAGCGGCGGGCGCCGGCGCGTCCGGCGGGCGGAAGAGCCCGACGAAGACATCCTCGAGGCTGGACTTGAGCGGGGAGAGCTCGACGAGCGAAGCGCCGCGCGAGCGGACGCGATCGACGAGCGCGTTGACGTGGTCGAGGTCGCGGACCGAGAGGAGCAGATGGCCGTTCTGGCGCTCGACTCCGGCGCCGGTCTCCCGAAAGGCGGCCATCAGCGCCTCGTCGACGGGCGAGGCGATCATCCGCCAGCGGGACTCGCGGCGCGTCAGATCGTCGATCGTTCCCTCGGCGGCGATCTTTCCCGCGCGAAGGATCGCCACGCGCGAGCAGGTGAGCTCGATTTCCGAGAGGAGGTGGGAGTTGACGAGGATCGCCTTTCCCCGGCGGGCCTCTTCCTGCAGCAGGTCGCGGATTTCCCGGCGACCGACCGGGTCGACGCCGTCGGTCGGCTCGTCCAGCAGGAGGACGTCCGGATCGTGGACGAGCGCCGCCGCGAGGCCGAGCCTCTGGACCATGCCCTTCGAGAACTTCTTGACCCGGACGCGCTCCCATTTCTCGAGGCGGACGCGCTCGAGGAGCCCGGGGATGCGCCGGGCGAGGGTCGCCGAATCGACCCCCGACATGCGGCCGAAGATCGACAGCGTCTCGCGGGCGGTGAGATACCCCGGGAACCGATGGCCCTCCGGGAGATATCCGACGCGCCGCCGGCTCTCCGGGTCGGAGACGGGAATACCGTGGATCGAGGCTTCCCCGGCCGTCGCGCGAGTCAGCCCGAGGAGGATCTTGACGGTCGTCGTCTTTCCGGCGCCATTCGGGCCGAGGAGGCCAAACAACTCTCCGGAATGGACTTCCAGGTCGACGCCGTCGAGCGCAGTGATCGACCGGTACACCTTCCGGAGGTTGCGCGCGGCGATCACGGTTTCCGCCATGCTGGTATTAACGGAGAACAACGGTCTAAGTTCAGAGATTTCAGTGAACGCCCGCTTGGAGCGAGCGGCTTTGCCGTCGCTCAATCGGGCTCCGCCGAGTTGAAGCGGTCGCGTTCCGCGCGGCTTAACTCGGCCGCGAGAGCACTGCATAGCCGAATTCCGAAGGACGAAACTCGAAACAGCTCAAGCCCTGAAGTCGCGAGCCCTCGGATTTTTGCTACAGCTTCCGCCCCCTCGCCAGCAGCACGACCGTCATCGTGAGTCCTATCGCGATCACCGTCCATCGCGCCGGCCCTCTCCCGATCCGCCGCGCGAAGCGCGCGCCGCCGTACCCGCCGATCGCCGATCCGGCCACCATCACGGCGACCGAGGGCCAGTGCACCGCGCCCCGCGCGATGAAGTAGGCGGAAGCGACCACGTTGATCACCGTCACGAAGAAGCCCTTGAGTCCGTTGGCGGTGTGGATGTCCGAAAGGCCGAGAAACCCGAGCAGCGCCAGCATCAGGATGCCGCTTCCGGCGCCGAAGTAACCGTCGTACACGGCGACGGCGAAGAGCATCGCGCCGACGACGAGAATTCGCACCCGGCCGGGCGGCCGCGGCACGGCCGATACCCGCCGAAACGTGAGCGCCCCCTGGACGATGAAGAGGCTGGTCGCAAACAGCACGAGATACGGCGCGATCCGCGCGAAGTCGCGCTCCGGCGTCGCGATGAGGAGCGCGGAGCCGATCGCGCCGCCGGCGAGCCCGGGAAGGAGGAGCGCGGAGAGCCATCGGGGATGCTTTCGCACGTCCTCGAAGTGCCCGACCATCGCCCCTGCCCCGGTCGGCAGCATCCCGACGGTGGACGTCGCGTTCGCGACGACCGAGGGAAGCCCGAGAAGGACGAGCGCCGGGAACGTGATGAGCGTGCTCCCCCCCGCCATCGCGCCGATCGCCGAAGCGACGATCGCGGCGAGGAAGAGGATCGCCGCGGCGAGCGGCGTGAATGGAATCGCGGCGAGCGGCGTGAACCGAATCGCGGCGAGCGGCGTGAACCGAATCGCGTGGAGCGGCGCGAACGCTTGAAGCGGCGCGAAGTGAGCCGCGTGGAACGGCGTCACTCGATGCTTCTCGCCCGGACTTCCTCCGAGGTCAGCCCGTAGAGCG
>DATFVB010000301.1 GCA_035260525.1 Thermoanaerobaculia bacterium | reverse complement strand
TCTGAGGATCGCACTGCCGAGGGCCCCAAGGATCGGAAGTTTCATGTGCCGCGTGCGGCCCCCCTCGAAGCGACGGCCCTGACGCGATCCGATATATCCCTCCCGAACCTTCCGGATCAGAGAACTCGAAGCCGAGGCGCTTCGCGCGTCGCGGGCTTTGCCCGCGACAGTTTGACTCGCATCTTCGATGCTCGGCATCGTTCGCCCGACTCGGGGCGAACGATGTCGGCGAGCATCTAACCTGGGGGAGGCACCCCCCAAGCCCCCTCCCCAACTTGCCGGCGCATACCGCGCGCACGGGCGTGCGCGAAGCCTCGGAGCGAAGCAGAGGGCTTTGGCGGAGGCGCCGCGAAGCGGCAAGCCGGCGCAGCCGGCAAGGAGTATCTATATCCTCTTCTTCCCGGGCTTCGCCTCCGGCTTCGGGGCCTTCGCGGCCCCCTTCCCCCGCCTCTCCCGAAAGAACCGCCGGAGCAGCTCCGCCGATTCTTCCCCGAGCACGCCTCCGGAGAGCGCGCAGCGGTGATTCAGCCGCGAATCGCTCGCGATCGCTCCGAGCGTAGCGACATAGCCCGCCTTCGGATCGGCGCAGCCGTAGACGATCCTCGCGATCCGCGCGTTGACGCACGCGCCCGCGCACATCGCGCACGGCTCGAGAGTGACGTACAGCGAGCACCCGTCCAGCCGCCAGTTCCCCGCGCGCGCCGCCGCCTTCCGGATCGCCTCGATCTCGGCGTGGTGGGTCGGATCCGCGGCCGATTCCCGGCGGTTCGAGCCGCGGCCGAGCACGCGTCCGCCTCGCACGACCACGGCTCCGACGGGCACCTCGCCGCGATCCGATGCCCGCGCCGCGAGACGAAGCGCTTCGCGCATCCATCGTTCGTCGTCGTCCGCCATCGACTCAGAAATAATTCTGGACACGGCAAATCCTCGCTTTTTCCTCTATTTTTTCAAGAATCCCTTGCGTTTCGCCATTCTCCGCGCTAGATTCCCTCGAAATCAAGACGGCGGCAGGGAAAAGTTTTCCGTCCGTTGTGAAAGCTTGAAAAACGCTGCTTCCAAAGACAGGGTGGCGTAAATGAAAGGAAGGATTCAATGGCCAAAGCGATGACCAAATCCCAGATCGCCGATCATCTCGCGAAGAAGACCGGGGTCACGAAGAGAGTGTCGACCCAGTTCCTCGAGGAGCTCGCCGCTCTCGCTCACAAGGAAGCGAAGAACTCGTTCACGATCCCCGGACTGGGAAAGATGGTCCTCGTCAACCGGAAGGCGCGGATGGGCCGGAATCCCGCGACGGGCGAGCCGATCAAGATCGCGGCGAAGCGCGTCGTGAAGTTCCGCGTCGCGAAGGCGGCCAAGGACGCGATCCTGGGCCCCAAAAAGTAACTCCGTTCGCGGGCGGTCGAAGAGGCGCGGTTCGTCCGCGCCTTTTCTTTTTGGCCGCAATTGAAAATCCCCCCGAATTTCGCTAATCTGCGCGCCCCTGCACCCGTAGCTCAATTGGATAGAGCATCTGACTACGGATCAGAAGGTTGGGGATTCGAATTCCTCCGGGTGCACCAATTACGCCGAGAACGCCCACGCTAAGAGCCAATCCCTCCGCCGAGCGAAGACCCTGAGGAGGAATCGCCAAGCACGCCAGTGCGCCAGGCCATTCCTCCGGGTGCACCAAAACCTGCTTCGCTTCGCTCGCAGACGCCTCGCGCAACCTCGCATCCGCTCGGACGCTCCGCGGATCGCGGCTCCGCCGCGATAGTTTTGGACATCCAACCTGGGGGAAGCATCCCCCAAGCCCCCTCCCCAACCGGCATGGGCATTCTCACACCGCAATGTTCCCCAACCAGAGGAATCGCCAAGCACGCCAGTGCGCCAGGCCATTCCTCCGGGTGCACCATTTTCCGTCGGCCGCGCGCCGCGCTCCGCTGGAACCGCGCGGCCTCCCACATCGCGGACCTCCTCCGCTCGGTTACTTCGCGGAGACTTTCCGCGATGTGTCCTCCGCGGCTCGGGCAGGTGCCCTCAACCGCTCCAGGGCCCGTCGAAAGCTTCGGCACCGTCGCGACGCTCGCGGAGCTCGGGTCGCGAGCACCAAGTTTCCTTCGCGCGGCGTCCTTCGCGGCTCGGGCTCCTGCGCGGACGACCGGCGACACCTGCCGCGGGTACGCGGCATCCTCTCCCCACGGGAGAGGGCATTCGGAAGCTCGCTTTGCTCGCGGCTCCAGGTGCCCTCGACCGCTGCGGGACCCGACCAAGACTGAGAACCTTCGCGACCTCGCTGCGCGGTATCCAGCGCGGTCCGTCGCCTTGCGACGGGTCCGCCGCGAAGCGGCGGCGCACCAGCGCCGGCGCGCCGATCGACGAGCACGCGCGTGCGAAGTCTCATCGCGAAGCGATTTCCGCAGCTCGGAGCTTCACCCTCCGAAGCGCGCGAACAGGGCAGGAAATTTGCACGGCGTGCGGCGGATGCAAGGACCGGTTTTCGATGTTCCCGCGTCCCGTCGCGGTGACGCGTCGCCGGATCGTTCGAATCCGGAGCGATGAGATCCCGCCTTCTTCCGGCGCTCGCCGTCGCGGCCCTCGGGGCCGCATCGATCGCGAGCGCAGCGATTCCGGCGACCGAACGACAGGTTCTCCTCGATCTCTATTCCTCGACGAACGGACCCGGCTGGACGCACCGCACCGGCTGGGGCGGCCCGGCCGGCACCGAGTGCTCCTGGTACGGCGTTCAATGCGACGCCGCAGGCGGACACGTCACCACGCTGAATCTCGACTCGAACAACCTCGCGGGCCCTCTCCCTGCCCTCGCCCCGCTGTCCGCCCTGCGATACGGCATTCTCTCGAACAACCGCCTCACCGGCACGATTCCGACGGTCTCCAGCCTCACGCAGCTCCGGATCCTCGAGTTGTACGCGAATTCCCTGACCGGTTCGATCCCGAGCCTCGACGGGCTCTCGTCGCTCACCTCGCTCGAGCTGAACAGCAACCAGCTGACCGGATCGATTCCGTCGCTCGCGAGCCTCACGAGCCTCCAGGTCCTCGACCTCGACACGAACGCCCTGACCGGTCCCGTGCCGAGCCTCTCGGCGATGACGCAGCTCCAGTACATCGCGCTCGACACCAATCGGCTCTCCGGGCCGATTCCGAGCTTCTCCGGACTGACGCAGCTTTCCGATTGCGAGCTCTACGCCAACGATTTCGGCGGATCGGTCCCGAGCCTCGCGAACCTCCCGAATCTCCGGATCCTCCTTCTCTCCAACAACGCGCTGACGGGACCGTTTCCCGACGTCACCGGCACCGCCCTCGAAACGCTGGACCTCGACTACAACTCTCTCTCCGGTCCGATTCCTTCGACCGTGGGAAACGCGAAGACGCTCCGCAACCTCCTCTGCGCGGGAAACGTCCTCGTCGGGTCCCTTCCTTCGTCGCTCCCGGGGCTGACGAGCCTCGCCGACGGAGGAAGCGACTTCCGTTACAACGGCCTGTACAGCACGAGCGCGTCGCTCACGTCGTTTCTCGACGGAAAACAGGAGGGGGGAGACTGGCAGTCGACGCAGACGATCCCGCCGGCCGGCGTCTCCGCGGGCTTCCCGACGAACAACGCCGTGCGGCTTTCCTGGACGCCGATTGCCTACACGGCCGACGCCGGGGCGTACGACGTCTGGATCTCGACGGCGAGCGGAGGCCCTTTCGCGCTGTTCGGCTCGACCGAGGACAAGAGCACGAGCGAGATGACGGTCACCGGGCTCGACCCGTCGAGCGCCTACTATTTCGCGGTCCGCACGACCACGGACCCGGGGGCGAACAACGCGAATCGGGTCACGAGCGGCGACAGCACGCACGTCTCGGCCGGGACGACGTCGTGCGGCGCCTGCGCCCTGACGCCCGCCTCGTTCCTCGTCGAGGGGGTTTCGCCGTATCCCCCGTCGACCTCCGAGCCGAACGGCGTGCTCGAGCCGAACGAAACCGCGTCGGTGACGCCGATGTGGACGAACACGACGGCCGGCGCGATCGACGGCGTCAGCGGATCGCTGGCGGGCTTTTCGGGTCCGAACGACGGCGGAGAGACTTACGCGATCACGGATGCATCGGCGTCCTACGGCAACATCCCCGCCGCCGAGACGCGGTCCTGCGGATCGAGCGCGTACCAGGTCCGCATCTCCGCGTCGAGCCGTCCCGCGGCGCATTGGGACGCTCTCGTCCAGGAAACGCTGAACACGGGAGAGGTCCACACCTGGACCCTCCACGTCGGCGACAGCTTCAGCGACGTTCCCCCCTCGAGAGGTTTCTATCCGTACATCGAAACGATCTTCCACCACGGGATCACGACCGGATTCAGCGCGGGGGTCTACGGGCCTTCGGCCTCGACGCGGAGAGACCAGATGTCCGCCTTCATCGCCCGCGCGCACGCCGGGAGCGACCCGGCGATCCCGACGTCCGGAAGCGTTCCCGGCCTCGGGAAGTATGACTGCGAGAGCGGCGGACAATCGCTGTTCACGGACGTGTCGCCGGCGAGCGGATTCTGCAGGAGCATCCATTACATCGCCGCCCACGGCATGACGTACGGGTGCAGCGATGCGGCGCAGTTCTCGTCGAGCTTCTGCCCCGCCGTCGACATCACGCGGGCGACGATGGCCGTCTTCCTCGCGCGCGACCTGGCCGGCGGCGACTCGAACGTTCCCTCCAGCGCCTCCAGTGCCGCGACCGGCCGCTCCTACGACTGCACGGACGGAAAGCCCAACGCGTTCCCGGACGTCTCGGACGCGAATCCGGACTGCCGGTACGTCTACTTCATCTGGTCCAAGGGGATCGTGGACGGGTTCTCGAACGGCGATTACGGCCCGGCCGGCGCCGTGTCGAGGGACCAGATGGCCAAATACCTGACCAACGCCTACCGGCTGACGCTGTCCGACGCCCGGTAGGCTTGCCGGCCCGACGTTCGCGTCCGGTCATGTAAGATCACAGATTCTACGGAGGGTCCCGGTAATGCGCTTCGTCTCGGTGCGGCCGAAAATCGATCCCCTGCTCCCGTTCGTCGAGCGGCCGGGCCGATACATCGGCCTCGAGCGCAACGCCGTGCGCAAGGACCTCGCCGCCGCGTCCGCGACGCTCGCGCTCGCCTTCCCCGACACCTACGAGATCGGGATGTCGCACACGGGGCTGAAGATCCTCTACGAGATCGTCAACCGCCGGACCGCGTGGGCGTGCGAGCGCGTCTACGCGCCGTGGACCGACTTCGAGGCGAAGATGCGCGAGAACGGCATCCCGCTCTTCACGGTCGAGTCCTTCTCGCCCGCCGCCGACTTCGACGCGCTCGGCTTCTCGCTCCAGGCCGAGGTCAACTACTCGAACGTCGTGAACATGCTCGACCTCGCGAGGATCCCGCTTCTCCAGCGCGACCGGCGCCCGGAAGACCCGATCGTCATCGGCGGCGGCCCGTGCACGGCCAATCCCGAGCCGCTCGCGATCTTCTTCGACGTCTTCCTGATCGGCGACGCCGAAGAGGCGCTGCCTCTCTTCCTCGAGCGGCTCGAAGCGGCGAAGAGCGCGGGCGAGCCGCGCGCCGCGTTCCTCGAGAGCCTCGCCCGCGTCCCCGGTTTCTACGTGCCGTCTCTCTACGACGTCGCCTACCGCGAGGACGGGACGATCGCCGCGATCTCCCCCAACCGGCCGGGAGTCCCGGAGCGCGCCCGCCGCGTGTGGATCGAGCGCCTCTCTCCCGATCACTATCCCGAGAAGCCGGTCGTCCCGTCCGTCGACATCGTGCAGGACCGCCTCGGGCTCGAGATCATGCGCGGCTGCACCCAGGGATGCCGGTTCTGCCAGGCGGGCTACTGGTACCGGCCCGTGCGCGAGCTCGACCCCGGCGACGCCGCCGCGATGACGAAACGCTTCATCCAGGAGACGGGCTGGTCCGAGGTCGGGCTGCTGTCGCTCTCGACGGCCGACTACTCGCAGATCGAACCGCTCGTCTCGTGTCTGGCGCCCCAGCTCGCCGAGCAGAGGGTGTCGATCTCGCTCCCGTCGCTGCGCGCCGAGGCGTTCTCCGTCGGTCTCGCCGACGCGGTCTCCGAGGTCCGCAAGTCCGGGTTCACGTTCGCGCCGGAAACGGGCTCCGACCGGCTGCGCCGCGTCATCAACAAGACGTTCACGAACGCCGACATGGTCAAGGCCGCCGACGCCGCATTCTCGCGCGGCTGGGACCTGATCAAGGTCTACACGATGATCGGACTGCCGACCGAGACCGAGGCGGACTTAGACGAGCTCGTGACGCTCGTCCGGGACATCCTCGCGCAGGGACGACGCCACGGGCGCAAGAACGTCAACGTCTCCGTCGGCTCGTTCGTGCCGAAGTCCTGGACTCCGTTCCAGTGGTCCGCCTTCGACGGAGCGGAGAAGCTCCGCGAGAAGGTCCGGTATCTCCAGGACAGGTTCCGGAGCGTGCGCGGAGCGAAGATGAAGAGCCACGCGCCGGCCGAGGCCGAGATCGAGTGCGTGCTCTCGCGCGGCGACCGGCGGATGGGAGAGGTGATCCTCGAGGCGTGGAAGCGCGGCGTGAAATTCGACGGCTGGAGCGAGCACTTCCGCCACGACCTCTGGCACGAGGCTTTCGCCGCGGTCGGCCTCTCTCCGGATCGTTACCTGCGCGAATACGCGGTCGACGAAATCCTGCCGTGGGACGTCATCGACGCGGCCGTGACGAAGAAGTTCCTGAAGATCGAGCGGATCAAGGCTCTGCGGGAGCACGAGACCGAGGACTGCAAGTGGGGGCACTGCTACGCCTGCGGCGTGCCGGGCAACGGCGAGGACACCGTGCTCGCGAAGCCGATGGGAGCGATGCTTCCGGTTGCCGCCTCGCCGGCGGCGTCCATCGCCGCCTCGCCGGCGGCCGTCGCGGACGCCGGCGCCGCGAGGCCGGACGCCCTTCCGGCGGCCGCCGGGAACGGGTCTCTTCCCGCGGCCTACACGGACACGGCCAAGGGAGCCGCCTACCGGCAGAAGTCGATGCCCGACGTCGCGTCGGCGCCGCGCCGGCGTCCGGGCTTCGGGTCCGACCCGCGCCCGCGGATGCGCTACCGGCTGACGTTCGAGAAGCTCGGCGACGCCCGATATCTCTCCCACCGGAACACGATGGACGCCTTCGAGCGCGGGATCCGCGCGGCAGGGATGCCCGCGGCCTACTCGGAGGGCTTCAACCCCCGCATGCGTCTGTCGATGGGGCCCGCGCTCGCGCTCGGGCTCGAGTCGCGGTCGGAGGTGCTCGACCTCGAGACCACGGCGGCGCTGCCGGCCGACGCCGCCGCGCGAATCAGCGACCGCCTTCCTCCGGGGATCCGCGTGACGGCCGTCGAAGCGCTCGCGCCCGGCGCTCCCCCGCTCTCGAAGGCGATTCGCGGCGCCGCGTACTCGGTCGTCCTCGGTCCCTCGCTCCACGCACGCGCCCGTTCGGTGGCGGACAACGGCGCCCGAGCGCTCGCGCCGGCGCTGCGCTCGCTCGCCGTCGATCCTTCCGGCGAGCGCCTGCGGTTCGAGGTGAACCTCGACGCGTCGTCGGGAGAGACCGCCACCCCGCGAAAGGTCGTCGAGCAACTCTTCGCGCTCTCGCCCGAAGAGATCACCGCTCTGCCGATCACGCGCGAGGCGACGTTGCTCGCCGGGTGACCTCATGCCGTTCCGAGTCACCGTCGAAGCCCGCTTCGAAGCCGCGCACTTCCTGATCCACTACCGCGGCCAGCCGGAGCCGCTCCACGGCCATTCCTACCGCGTCGAAGTCGTGCTCGAAGCGGCGAGCCTCGATCCCGACGACCTCGCCGTCGATTTCGTGGGGGCGAGGGAGCTGGTGAAAGGAATCGCCGCCGAGCTCGACTACCGAAACGTCAACGACCATCCGGCGTTCGCCGGCCGCAACACGTCGGCCGAGAACATCGCGCGCCACTTCGCGGAGCGGATCGCGTCCTCCGGCGCGGTCGCGCCCGCGCGAGTCGTGGAAGTCGTCGTTTGGGAGGGCCCGGAGAACCGCGCCAGCTGGAAAGGCTAGCGCGGACGATGCATCGAGCCGGAATTCAGCGCGGTCCGTCGCTCCGCGACGTACCGGCCGCGTAGCGGCCGGCGCGAAGCGCCGAGCGCGTCAATCGCCGAGCACGCAGTGCGACGGCACACGGGCGCGTGCCGCCCGCGTCGCCCTCAACGTACGTTCTCAGTACGCGTCGGGACGCCGCGGCCGACCCGCATCCCGTCTCGCTCGCGCCTCGCCGCGCCTCACCGTTAACCGCAGCGAATTCACTGGACCCTAGCGGTGGCCGAGTGCGACTCGTGCGCCACTGGCGGCTCGCAACGGGAACGCGATTCTCAGGCGCGGCCAGAGGGGTTGGAAGACGGGTTCGGGCGAGCCGGCCCGCCGGGAGTCGCGAGTCATTCCGTCAGGAGTCCCGCGTCGGCGTCCGCTGGAATCACCTGACGGCGCGGCGAGGCGCGAGCCCGGCGGCTTTTGGACTCAAAATCATTCCTAGGCGCGGCCAGAGGGGTTGGAAGACGGGTTCGGGCGAGCCGGCCCGCGGGCGCGGCGTACCGAGGCGTACGTTAAG
>DATFVB010000300.1 GCA_035260525.1 Thermoanaerobaculia bacterium | reverse complement strand
CCGCGAACGTCTCGAGCCTGGTGCTCGCCCGCTCGGCTGCGCGGCGGCGCGAGCTCGCGATCCGGTCGGCGCTCGGCGCCGGCGCGTGGGACCGCTTCCGGCTGATCGCCGCGGAGTGCCTGCTGCTGGCGGGCGGCGGAGCCGCCGCCGGAGCCCTCGTCGCCTACGTGGTCCTTCCGCTGCTGCTCTCCTTGAGCCCGCTCCCCCTCCCCGTGTACGCGCGCGTCGCGATCGACGGAACCGTTCTCGCCTTCAACGCCGCCGTCGCGCTCGCCGTCGGGCTCGCTCTCGGCGTTTTCGCCGCGCGCACGGCGCCGGGGGCGGCCGCCGCCCTGCACGAGGGAGGAAGCGCGACCGCCACGCGGTCCGTGCGAACGGCGGGATCGCTCCTCGTCGCGGCCGAGACCGCGCTCGCTCTCGTGCTGCTTGCCGGCGCCGGCCTCCTCCTGCGCAGTCTCGTCCGCCTCACGGCGGTCGATCCCGGCTTCGCTCCCGACCACGCGGTCGCGTTCCAGGTCGACCTTCCCGGCCAGCGGTATCGCCAGCCCGCGGCGCGCACCGCGTTCGCCCGGGAGCTCGAGTCGCGGATCGCCGCGCTACCGAAGGTCGTCGCGATCGGCCGGGTGACCCGCCTTCCGCTCATGGCCTCGGCCAACAACATCACGACGTTCCTCTCCGTCGAGGGACGTCCGGTCCCCGCCCAGGAGCGTCCCGAGATCGACTTCCGGCGCGCGAGCACGGGGTATTTCGCCGCGATGCGCATCCCGCTCGTCGAGGGACGGCTCGTGACCGAGTCGGAGATCGCCGCGGGCGCGCGCAGCGTCGTCGTCAACCGCGCGCTCGCCCGCCGGTTCTTCCCGGGGGAGAGCGCCGTCGGGCGGAGGATATCGACCGCGACGGCGAGCGGCGAGGGAGACTGGCAGACGATCGTGGGCGTCGTCGGGGACGTGCGGCATCTGGGCCTCGCGATCCCGCCGCGACCGGAGGTCTATTACCACGTCGACACGTCGCCGCCGTCGGGGCCGGTGTTCGTCGTGCGCTCCGGAGGGGACGTTCGCGCGCTCGCCGGAGAGATCCGGGCCGCCGTGTCGACGCTCGACCCGGAAGTCCCGGTCTCGAGTCTCGCGACCCTGGACGATCTCGTCAGCGAATCCGCCGCGCCCCGCCGCATCGCGCTCGAGATCCTCGGGGCGTTCGCGCTCCTCGCGGTGCTGCTCGCGGGCGTCGGCGTCTACGGCGTGATCAGCTTCTCGGCCGCCCAGCGAACGCGGGAGATCGGCGTACGCGTCGCCGTCGGCGCATCGCCGGGGTCGATCGTGAGACTCATCGTCGCCGACGCCGCTCGGCCCGCCGCCGTCGGCATCGCCCTCGGGCTGGGCGGCGCGATCGCGGCGACGCGGCTCGTCTCTCCGCTCCTCTACGCGGTCTCGCCGCGCGATCCGCTCACGTTCGCCGGCGTGGCTGCCGCGCTCGCGGCGACGGCGCTCGCGGCGGCCGCGCTCCCCGCGCGGCGCGCCGCGCGGCTCGACCCGTCCCGAAGCCTGAGACAGGAGTGAGGTGACTCGATGAAGGGGATCGGCCAGAACGTCCGTTTCGCTCTCCGGCTCCTCCGGCGAGCGCCCGGCTTCGCGCTCGCCGTCATTTCCGTCCTCGGCCTCGGGATCGCCGCCGCGACCGCGCTCTTCTCGGTCGTCGATGCCACGATCCTGCGCCCGCTCCCCTTTGCGGATCCGGCCCGGCTCGTCGCCGTCGTTTCCGAGGACCGCGCCCACCATTTCCGCGGGGCGTCGTCGCCTCCCGATCTCGTCGACTTCCGGCTCTCGGTGCCGGCTCTGTCCGGCGTTGCGGCGACGACGCCCTGGAGTCCCGCGGCGACGGGGAACGCAACGCCGGAGCGACTTCGGGGCCTCCTCGTCTCCGCCAACTTCTTCTCGATCCTCGGGGTTCGCGCCGCGCGCGGACGCACGTTCGATCCCGCCGAGGAGACCCCCGGCCGCGACCGCGTCGTCGTCGTCGGCGACGCGCTCTGGCGCCGCCGATACGGCGCCGATCCGCGGCTCGTCGGGCGAACGATTCTGCTCAACGGCGAGCCCTACACCGTCGTGGGGATCGCGCCTCCCGGCTTCCGGTGGGGACGCGCCTACGGCCGCAACGCCGCGTCGGACGTCTGGGCGCCATTCGCCCTGACCCCGGAACGGATCGCCGCCGGCCAACGCGGAGACGAGTACCTCGACCTGATCGGCCGAATCCGGCCGGGAGTCGCCCTCTCGGGCGCCCAGGCGCAGGTCGACGCGCTCATCCGCCGGTTCCAGCGCGACTATCCCGACCAGTTTCCGCCGGGGAGCCTCGTCCGGACGGCGCTCGTGCCGCTGCAGCGAGACCTCGTCGGCGACACGCGCAAGCCCCTCTGGATACTCTTCGGGGCGGTCGGCCTTCTCCTCCTGATCGCGTGCACGAACGTCGCGGGCCTGCTCCTCGCCCGCGCCGCGCAGCGGCGCAGCGAGATCGCGATCCGCATCGCGCTCGGAGCGTCGCGGAGCCGCCTCTTCGCGCAGCTCCTCGCCGAGAGTGCCGTCGTCACGATCCTCTCCGCCGCCGCGGGCGCCGCGGGCGGATGGGTGCTGCTGCGGGTCGCGAGCCGGCGCCTTCCGCCGGACTTCCCCGGACTGTCGGCGCTCGCGATCGACGGCCGCGTCCTCGCGTTCGTGCTCGCCGTGTCCGCCGTGACGGCGCTCGCATTCGGCCTCGTCCCCCTCGCCGGGACCGCGGTTCCCGACGTCCGGCGGACGATCGAAGAGGGGCGGAGCGTCGCCGCGCGCGGCGAAGGCCGCCTCCGCCGGGGCCTCGTCGCGGGCCAGATCGGCCTCGCCGGGCTCCTCCTGGTCGGCGCCGCGCTCCTCGCGCTGAGTCTCGTCCGGATCCTGCGCGTCGATCCCGGATTCGACCCGCGACACGTCATCACGGGCGAGCTTTCCCTTCCCCGGGACCGCTATTCGGACGCCGACCGGCGCGAGACGTTCCGGAATTCCGTGATCGCCCGGCTCGAAGCGGCGCCCGGCGTCCGCGAGGCCGGCGCCGTCTCGATCCTCCCGCTGGGCGGGAACGGCAACAACGGGACCTTCGACATCGAAGGGCGGCCGGATCTCGCCGGAAACCGCGCTCCCCACGGAGAGAGCTGGGCAGCCACACCCGGGTACTTCGCGACGATGCGGATCCCGCTCCTGCGGGGGCGGCTCTTCAACGATGCGGATCGCCCGTCTTCGCTGCCGGTCGCGATCGTCGACGACGCCCTGGCGCGGACCTACTTCGGCGCGGCGGACCCCGTCGGCCGCCGGATCGATTTCGAGGGAGACTCCAGGGAGCGGAAGTGGCGGGTGATCGTCGGCATCGTGCGGACGGTTCGGGCGCGCTCTCTCGACGACGAGCCGCGCCCGTCGTTCTACGTTCCGTTTTCCCAGTCGCACGAGCGGATCACGACCTTCGTCGCCCGCGTCGACGGGAGCGCCGCGGCGTCCGCGGGCGCTCTCCGCGCCGCCGTCGCCGCCGCCGACCCCGATCAGCCGCTCGGGACGGTCGCGCCGCTCGACGAGCTCGTCTCGGAATCCGTCTCGCGGCGCCGTCTCGCCGCCGCGCTGATCGCCGGTTTCGCGATCGCGGCCCTCGTGCTCGCCGCCGTCGGTCTCTACGGCGTCCTCGCGTATTCGGTCGCGCGACGCAAACGGGAGATCGGAATCCGCATGGCCCTCGGCGCCCTGCCCTCGGCGATCGCCGGGCTCGTTCTCCGCGAAAGCGGGCGGATGATCTCGGCCGGTCTCGTCGCCGGTCTCGGGGCGGCCTTCCTGTTCACGCGCTTCCTCTCCGGCCTCCTCTTCGCCGTCGCGCCGCTCGATCCGGTCGCCTTCGGCGGCGTCGCGGCGCTCCTCGCCGCGGCGGGCCTGCTCGCGAGCTTTCTCCCGGCTCGCCGCGCCGCCCGGATCGATCCGATGGAGGCGCTCCGCGATGAATAGGATCGCTCTCCTCGCCGCCGACCTTCGCGACGCCGTTCGCCGCCTGCGATCCTCGCCGGGTTTCACGGCGACGATCCTCCTGGTCTTCGCGGTCGGCCTCGGCGCGACCACGGCCGTCTTCGCCATCGTCCACGCGCAACTCCTACGGCCCCTCCCGTATCCCGAGCCCGGACGGCTCGTCTCCCTGGCGGAGACGGCGCCGGCGGAGCACGACGATCGCTACGAGGTCTCCCTTCCGAACGCCGAGGAGTGGAAGGCTGCCGACCGCGACTTCGAATCGCTCGCCTTCTATACCGAGGACGAGGCCACGCTGGAGGCCGGAGACCGCGCCCGCCGACTTCGGACGGCGGAAGTGTCCCCCGACTTCTTCCGGACGCTCGGCACCCCGCCGTCGGCCGGCGCCGCGTTCGCGCCGGACGCCGCGAAGACCGGGGCGGTGATCGTGAGCCACCGGCTCTGGAAGGAAGAGCTCGGAGGACGCTCCGACGTGGTCGGATCGGCCCTTCGCCTCGGGCACGGCAGCCGGACGATCGTCGGCGTGATGCCGCCGTCGTTCGATTTCCCGGCGGAGGACATCGACGTGTGGACCCCGCTCGCCGCCGAGGGCTGGATGCGCAACCGCGCCGTTCACGTCTTCCGCGCGGTCGCACGCCTGAAGCCGGGCGTATCGGTCGCGGCCGCGAGCGTGAACCTTTCGCGGATCGCGGCGTCCGTCCAGCGACGCGATCCCGGCGCGGACCCGGGCCACGGCGCGGCCGCGCGATCGCTCCGCGACGGGATGGTCGACTCTGTGCGCTCCGCCCTGGTCGCCTTCGCGGCATCCGTCGCCCTCGTGTGGCTGATCGCCTGCGCCGATCTCGCCTCCATGCTGCTCACCCGCGCCGAGCGGCGAAAGCGGGAGATCGGCATCCGGCTCGCTCTCGGCGCGACGCGTCGGGGCCTCGCCTCCGGAATGGCCGTCGAGGGGGCCGTGATCGGCGTGCTCGGGGGCTCCGCCGCGTTCCTCGCCTTCGTCTGGAGCGCCCGCGCCGTATCCGCCCTCCTGCCGCCCGGCCTGCCGCGGCCGTCGGCGATCGCGCCGGGACCGCAGACCCTGATCTTCTCGCTCGCCGCCGGCTTGGTCTCCGGGCTCGCGCTCGCGCTGGCTCCCGCTGGCCTCCTGCTTCGGGGGTCCGTTTCCCTCGCCGACGCCCGGAACGCCGAGGCGCCGCGGCGCTCCCGCCGGAGCCTCGTCGACCTCCTCGTCGTCGCGCAGATGGGTCTCTCGATGGTCCTCCTGACGGGCGCCGGACTCCTCGGCCGCAGCTTCCTCCGACTTTCGGCGGTCGATCCCGGGTTTCGCGCGGAGAGGCTTCTCACGATGAAGCTCGACCTC
>DATFVB010000299.1 GCA_035260525.1 Thermoanaerobaculia bacterium | reverse complement strand
CCCCCTTTCCGCGGCCGCCGGCGTGGATCTGCGCCTTGACGACGCATCTCCCGCCGAGACGCTTGGCGATCTCCCGCACTTCGTCGGCGTTGTCGGTGACTTCGCCCCGGGGGATCGTGACGCCGAATTTCTGGAGGAGGGACTTGGCCTGGTACTCGTGGACCTTCATGAGACCTCGATCCTATCAACGCGACCGGCGCGGGAAAGGCCCCGCGCACGGAGGGTCTTCCCCGACGGGAGCCCGCGGAATTCCGGAGAACCGGGATCGAGCGGCCCGGGCGAGCCGCTCACACCTTCAGCAGGTCGCAGAGCTCTTTCACCGCCGCGGCCGACTTCGAAAGCGCCGCGCTCTCGTCGGCCGAGAGCTCGATCTCCATCACCTTCTCGGCGCCCTTGCGTCCGAGCTTGACCGGGACGCCGATGAAGAGGTCCCTGATGCCGTACTCGCCCGCGAGCTTGACCGCGCACGGGAGGATCTTCTTCTTGTCGCGCAGGATCGCGTCGACCATCTCGACGACGGCCGAGGACGGTGCGTAGTAGGCCGATCCGGTCTTCAGGTAGTTGACGATCTCGATCCCGCCGTTGCGCGTCCGGGTCACGATTTCGTCGATCTTCTCCTTCGGGAGGAGCTCGGTGATCGGCACGCCGGAGACCGTCGAGTAGCGCGGCAGCGGCACCATCGAGTCGCCGTGGCCGCCCAGCACGAAGGCATGCGTGTTCTCGACCGAGACGTTCAGCGCCTCGGCGATGAACCAGCGCATGCGAGCCGAATCGAGGATTCCGGCCATTCCGATCACGCGCTCGCGCGGCAGCCCCGTCACGCGCATCGCGACCTCGCACATGGCGTCGAGCGGATTCGAGACGATGATGAAGATCGCGTCGCGGGAGTGGCGGAACGCCTCGCGGCACACCGCCCCGACGATCTCGGTGTTCTTGTGCAGGAGGTCGTCGCGCGACATCCCCGGCTTGCGCGCGAGCCCCGCGGTCACGACGACGATGTCCGAACCCGCGGAGGGCTCGTAGACGTTGGAGCCGCTGATCTTCGCGTCGAACTTCTCGACCGGAGCGGACTCCATCATGTCGAGTGACTTCCCCTGGGGCAGCCCGTCGATCACGTCGATCAGGCAGACGTCCGCGATTTCGCGCTCGACGAGGCGCTGCGCGGCCGTCGCGCCCACGTTCCCCCCGCCGATCACGGTGACTTTGTGCTGCATCGCCGCTCCTTTTTTCCGGTTTTCGATCTTATCGCGTGTGAGAAATTTTTCACAAGCGATGCGTTTGCATCAATCGCATGGGCGCGGCCGGGATCGATAACCTGTCCCACGGCAAACAATACACGACATCATTCCCGACGATCCGGCGCCTTTCGACAGAGACGCGGTCGTCGGCTATCGAGCCCGACGTCGGTACGGCATCGTCGGAATCAGCCTCAACCTTTCGATGCGTCGGAATTCCTTTTCGTTGAGCGTGGCGACTTCGAGACCATGCTCGATTGCCGTCGCGGCAATGATGAGGTCGTGCGATCCGATCCTTTGGCCCTTGCCGGCCAACGCGGCCCACACGCGAGCGTGGATTCTCGCGGTGTCGAGCGTGAATGGTTCCGTCGGGAGTCGGTCGAGAATGCTCTGCACGAAGCTCGCCCGCTCATCTCGAGTCGAGGGATTCGCCGCGCGCTCGACGCCATGAAGCAGCTCCGAGGCGGTGACCGACGCAATCCTGACGTCGTCGATCCGTTCGCGGATGATGAATTCTTCGAAGTCGAACCTCTCCCGTTCCGACTCGATCAGGATGGAGCTGTCGACGATTACTCCCACGAATCGTGCGGCAATTCGAGAGTCTCTTTCGCGCGTGCGACCGTCCTCGCAAATTTGCCGGCGTCGCCCTTGGCGAGGCGAGGATGGGACTTCCACCAGCCGAGGAGTTTTTTCTTGTCCGTGCGAGAAATTCCGGTGGGCACCACTCGCGCGACAGGCACGCCGTTTTTCACCAGAAGCGTCGACTCGTGGCGGTAACGCGCACGGTTGATCATGTCCGAAAACTTTCGAGCCGCCTCGGTAACCGTCAGGGTGGGCTCGTCCATCGTAAGCAAATCATATAATCAGATTTTACAGAAAATCAAGCCAGGCCTCACGCCGCCGGCAGGCTTACCTCGAAAACCGTCGGCCCGCCCGCCGGAGACCGAACGTCGATCGCGCCTCCGTGCTCGAGGACGATCTGTCGCGACACCGCGAGGCCGATGCCGGTCCCGCCGGGGCGCGACGTCACGAAGGGCTCGAACAGGCGCTCTCTCATCTCGGCGGTGAGCCCGGGGCCGTCGTCCTCGACGGTGATCGAAGCAAATCCGTCGCCGCGGCGCGCCCGGCAGGACACATGGACGGACGATTCCGAGCAAAGCACCGCGTTCTCGAAGAGATTCGAGAAGACGCTCCCGATCCGCTCCGGGTCGGCGTCGGCGAGCTCGAGATCGAATGGAGCCTCCACCGCGATTTCCGGCGATCGCGATGCCAGGCGCGCCCGGACGGTCTGCGCGGCTCGGTCGAGGATCGGCAGAAGGGGAACGCGCGCGGTCGTTCGCCGCGGGGCTCGCTGCAGCGCGAGCATCTCCTCGATCATGCGCGTCAAACGATCGCTCTCCTTCCGGATGACCGCCAGATGCGGCGCGACTCTCGAATCGTCGCCGAGCTCCCCTTCGAGGGCCGCCGCCGTGGACGTGATGCCGAAGAGCGGGTTCCGCACCTCGTGCGCGACGCCGGCGAGGAGCTCCGCCGTCGCGGCGCGCCGTTCGGTGACGCGGAGCTGCTCCTGCATCGCCCGGATCTCGCCTTCCATCCTCGCGAAGGACGACACGAGCCCGCCGATCTCGTCGTCGGTCGGCGCGAGCGTCTCGCCGACGGAGCCGGGATCTTCCCCGAAGCGTCGCGTCCGTCGTTCCAGATCCCGGACAGGCCGAGTCAGTCCGCGCCCGACCGCCCAGGCGAGCGCGATCGACAAAAGGAGGATCTCGATGCCGACGGGCACGACGGAAACGGCGAACTGCCGTAGGACCTCCCGGTCGGGAGGAGCGAACTCGATGAGCCGCCATCCGCTCGTCAGGGGCAGCGACGTGACGACGCGGTTCTCCCCCCGGCGCGCGATCACGGTGCCCGATCCGATCCGGCCGACCGCCTCGCGCCACTCGTCGGAAGCGATCAGCGCGGCGTCGGGCCGCGGCGGCTTCGGCGGCCACATCGCCACCCGAAAGCCCTCCCGGCTCATGACGAGAAGGGTACCTGTCCCGGCCGGGAGCCGCCGGCGCTCGAAGAACGCTCGCCAGGCGGCGGCGTCGCGCAGCGGTTTCATGGCGGATTCCACGGAAAGCACCCTCAGCCGCTCGCGCGAGCTCTCAGCCGTCCGTGCCTCCGCGAATCGCTGGGCCCACGACAGCGCGATCTCGCCGATGAGACCGGTCACGACGAAGGCCAGAGCCAGGCTCGAGACGATGATCTTCTGCGTCAGAGGAAACGCCGTCGTCGATGCGCGGTGCCCTCCCCGTTCGGCGACCGCGATGAGCAGAGGGCGGATCACGGCCTGGAGCAGGAAGAATGCCGCGACGCCGAAGAGCACCCCGGTCAGGAAACCGAAGACGACGATCTTCGCCGCTTCGATCGCCGGCGCCTGCCCCATCACCCGGAGCTGCAGCGCGCCGAGGAAGAAGAAGCCCGCGCTCGCCGCCATGTCGAGGACCGCGATCCGCCGCGGGTACGCGAGCAGCCGCTCGAGGAACTCGGGCTCGTGGGCGACGTCGAGCGATGCCTCGTCGGCCAGCCGGTGGATCGAGAACGCCGGGAGCGCGATCACCGCGACGAGGCCGAGGATCGGGAGCTCGCGAAAGAAGAAGAGGCGGAGGACGCCCTGCTGCGAGGCC
>DATFVB010000298.1 GCA_035260525.1 Thermoanaerobaculia bacterium | reverse complement strand
ACGGATTCGATGGCATCCCGATGATGATCCGATCGCGGCGTTGCCCCGTTCGTCCTGGCGCGATTTCGGCGTTGGTGCTCTTCGCCTTCGCCGGGTTCCCGTCGCCCGTTCTCCGCCGGGCGGAGGCAGCGCCGCCTCCTCCCTGCTGCGTTCCCGGGTCGCCGTGCGCGCCGCAGGCCCATCCCGGTTCCGCGCCGACGCCGGCGGTCATCCGCTCCGCCGACGACTGGCGGGTCCCGCGAGTCCGGACGTTCGGACTCTCACCCGCGGCATTTCGTCACGTTCCTGCGGCAGTCGCTTTCCGGCCCTCCGACCGTAGGAATCCGGAATCGATACGGCACGGCGCTCCTTCTCCGCCCCTCCGGATCTGATCCCGCCCCTCGACCCGTCGGATTTACCCGGGATCCGCAATCACGCGAAGGAGGAATGATGAGACGTTGGCTGCTCTTCTTGTCGGCGCTGCTCGGCGCCGCCGTTTCGTTCGCTCAGACGACCGGCATGGACACGTCCGCCGAAAGCGGCGGAACCCCCCCGAGTCCCGATCCGATGGCCCTGATGGAAGAGATGCCGGCCATGCCGCACTGGATGACGATGATCCACGGCTACGCCTTCTTGAACGCGAACCGGCAGGGCGGGCCTTCGGGCGGGCGCGAATTCGACTCCCAGAATCATTTCATGTTCATGGCGACGCGCGCCGCCGGCGGCGGCAAGCTCTCGCTCCTGGGGACGTTCACGCTCGAGCCCGCGACGATCCCGGCGGAGGGCTCGCGGGAGCTCTTCCAGCGGGGCGAGACGTATCACAACGTGCTCCTCGTCGACCGACAGCACCCGCACGACCTCTTCGTCCAGCTCGGCGCCGCATGGGAGAAGGTCTTCGGCGCGGCCGGCCGGCTCCGGGTCTACGCGGCGCCGATCGGCGAGCCGGCGCTCGGACCCGTCGCCTACCCGCACCGGCTCTCGGCTTCCGAGAACCCGACCGCGCCGCTCGCGCACCACAACCAGGACTCGACCCACATCGCGGCCGACGTGGTGACGGCGGGATGGAAATACATGATTTTCGAGATCGAAGGCTCCGCTTTCCACGGCCGCGAGCCGGACGAGAACCGGTGGGACGTGGAGCAGGGAAGCCTCGACTCGTACGCGGGGCGCTTCTGGATCCGGCCCACGCCGGAGATCTCCTTCCAGGTCTCCTCAGGGCATCTCGAGCACCCGGAAAAGATCGAACAGGGGAACCAGACGCGCTCGACCGCGTCGATCGGTTATCAAAAGGCCTTTCCCGGCGGCTTCTTCGCGGCGACGCTGATCGCCGGCCGCAACCGCACACCGGCGGGTCCGGAATGGGGAAACACGCTCGAATGGACGTGGAAGTTCGCGGGCGCCAATTTCGTCTCCGGCCGCCTCGAATCCGTCGATCGGGACCTCTACGAGCTGACCCACAAGCGCCAGAGGCCGGAGGACGTCCCCCCCGTTCGCACGGCCGTGCAGGCCGCGACACTCGGCTTCGTGAGGAACCTGCCGCTCCTGTCCGAGGCCGAAACCGGGCTCGGATTCGACGCAACCGTCTACCGGTTCACGCACCGGCTGAATTCCGTCTACGGAGCGCACCCCGTGTCGATTCACGGCTTCCTTCGCGTGCGTTTCGGTCGGCACGGGGAAGGACACGTCGACGACAGTCACATGAAGATGTGATCGATCGTGGAGAAAGCGTTGACTCTGGGCGACATCTCATGACCTGACCGAGCCTCTCGCAGGCTCATGCGCGGCGCCCGAAGCTCTTGAAGACGAGCCAGAGAACGCCGATCACGACGACGATTCCCATGACCCACAAAACGCTTCCCCCCGCCCATTCCGAAAGTCCCATGCATTTCGAACTCCTTTCTGTTCTTCCCGTGGCTGATTCACGCGGTCACGCGCGCCGTCATGCTGCTCGCGGCGAGCGCCCTCGGGCGCCGGCCGCGAACAGCTGAGAGCCGGAGCAGTTCGGACGCTCCGTCGCCCGGCGTGGCTTCACAGGGAGGGCCTTCAGATGGTGCATATTCATCGTCGTGTTCCCCTTCTTGCGGACTTTGAGTTTGGCGTGATCCGCCATTCCAAGATGCCGCAGCCCCGCTCCGGAGGCCAATCCTTCCTTTCGATCGTCATGAGACGTCGGAGCGATCGCTCAGTCCCCGCCAACGCACATCGCGGCCATGTTGACCCGGTACCTTCGCGAGAGAAACGGTCGCTGGCGGCCCGATGCGGTTTCCGACGCGGCGGACGGCGATCGAGGCGGCCACGCCTGGGTCCGGTCCACGAGCACGCGGGCATGTGAGCGTCGCTTCCCACAACCTCCTGCGGCGTCGGATTCCTTTGGCGCGCGGAGCCTCGCCGGACTTCCCGACCAGCCGCGAAAGGTGCTCGGATCGGGCCGGAAAGTGAAGCGGAAATGATGCAAATGTCCCAAATCGATCGGCGCGGAATGTCTTAGGATGGACCCGTGCTAAAGCGCACCGCGATCGTCGTGCTGGGGCTGGCCGTCCTTTCGGCGTCCGGAATGCCGCTTCGCCTGCCCTGCTGCTCGCTGGGAAAGCTGTCGGCCACGTCGATGCAATCGGCCTGCTGCCCGATTCCGGGCTGCTCGCTCGCCGAACGGCAGGGCGCTGCGCCCGCGTCGATCGAGAGAACGGCGATTGCGGCCGACCCGGTCGCGGCGTCGGCGCCGCCGGCCGCCGTTTTCCCCGCCGGAGCCGTTGTCTTCGCGGCTCCGCCGGTCGTTTTCACCGGATTTTCGTCGCCGCCTCGCGGCCGGCCGCCCACGCTCGCGCTCCTGTCCGTCTACCGGATCTGATCCCGCCCCCCTCGCGGCCCGCGGGCGCTCGCCCGCTTTCGTTGCCGTCTCTCAAAAGGAGCTCGTATGACACTTTCCCTGCTCCTCGGAGCATTGGTCTTCAACGCCTTGTCCGCGCCGGCCCCCGGCTGGCGGGAGAGGCTTTCCGACGCCATCCGGACCGCGACGTCGAAGAATCCGGAATTGACGCGGATGGACGCGGAGATCCGCGCCGCCGCTGAACGCGCCCGGCAAGCCGACGCTCTCCCCGACCCGGAGCTCTCCGTGGGCGCGATGAACGTGCCCGTGAATCTCTCGTTCGACGAGGATCCGATGACGATGAAGACCGTCGGCCTCACGCAGACGCTTCCGCCCGTCGGCATGCGAAAGAGCGCGAGGCTCGCCGCGGAGGCCGGAGCCCGGGCGATCGAGAAGGAGCACATGCATCACGTGTACGAGGTCGCGGCGCGGACCGGGCGGGCGTTCTTCGAGCTGGCCGCGCTCGACCGGAAGCTCGTGATCGCACGGGAGACGGAGGGCCTTCTCGCCGACGACACGCGAGTCGCCGAAGAGCGGTACCGGGTGGGGCGCGGCGTCCAGGCGGACGTCCTCCGGGCGAGCCTCGAAAAGACGCGGCTCGCCCGCGAGATCGCCGAGATGGAGGGCGCCCGGCGAGCGGCGGCCGCGGCGTTCAACGTGCTTCTCGCGCGGCCCGCCGACACCGCGGTACCGCCGATCGAGGCGATCGACCCGGACATCGCGCTTCCGGAACGCCGGGCGTTGCTCGCGCGGGCCCTTTCGGAGAGCCCGATCCTGGCGCACTACGACCAGGAGGTCGAGCGGGCGGAGCAGGAGGCGCGCCGGGCCCGGCTCGAACGCCGCCCGATGTGGTCTCTCTCCGCGACGTACGGGGAGCGCGAGCGGCGCGACGACATGGTTTCCGCGACGGTCGGGATCTCCCTTCCGTTCCTGCATCCCGTTCGGCTGTCGGCGCGAGCGACGGAGGCGGGTGCGATGCTCGAAGCCGCGCGCGCGGAGAGGTCCGAGGTCGAATACCGGCTTCGCGGCGACGTCGAAAGCGCGCTCGCCCGGCTCGAGAGCGACCGGAAGCAGGCGGTTCTCTATCGCGAGACGATCCTTCCGCAGGCGGAGATCAACGACCGCGCCGCCCGGGAATCGTATGCCGTGGGCTCGATCGACTTCGCGACCCTGGTGGCCGCCTCGATCGATCTCCAGACCTTCCGGTCCGAATATGCCGATCGGCTTTCGGCGATCGGGCGCGACCGCGCCGATCTCCAGACGGCCTCCGGCCTCCCTCTTCTCCCCGGAACGCCCGGGATGGAGCACGACCATGAAGCGAAATAGCCGGATCCTGTCGGTTCTCGTCGGCGGCGCGGCGCTCCTCCTCGTCGGATATCTGGCCGGCCGCGCGCGGCGTCCATCGTCGGCCACCACCCCTTCTCTTCAGGCCTCACGACTCAGGCCGCTCGAGCGACCAGTCCTCTACTGGTACGACCCGATGAAGCCGGAGGTGCATTTCGATCATCCCGGCAAATCCCCCTTCATGGACATGCCGCTCCAGCCGAAATACGCCGATGAAGCGCCCACGGCGAGCGCGGCACCTCCGCCCGGCTACTCGGTCGTGAGAATTCCGCTCGAACGCCGCCAGGAGATCGGCGTGACGACCGCGAAAGTGGAGAAGCGCGTGATCGGAGGATCGATCGAGACGAACGGGTCGGTCGCGGAAGACGAAGGGCGCGTTCACTCGGTCAATGCGAAATTCGCCGGCTACATCGAGAGGCTCCTCGTGGATCGCACGGGGCAACCGGTCAAGCGCGGTCAGCCGCTCCTGACGATCTACAGCCCGGATCTCGTCGCGACCGAGCGCGAGCTTTTGCTCGCGGTGGAGAACGGGCGGCGATTGAGGGCTTCCTCGAGCCTGCAGGCGGCCGCCGACGCGCAGTCGCTGCTCGCCGCGACGCGGCAACGGCTGCGGCTCTGGGATATCCCGGACTCCGAGATCGACCGGATCGAGAAGAGCGGCGAAGTTTCGAAAACGTTGACGCTCGACTCCCCGGTCTCCGGCGTCGTGCTCCAGAAAGACGCCGTGCCGGGTCTGTCGATCACGCCCGGCATGCCGCTCTACACGATCGCCGACCTCTCGACGGTCTGGGTCCTGGCCGACGTGTATCAGTCGGAGATGGCGATGGCCGTGCCGGGGAACACGGCGACCGTTTCCGCGTCCTTCCCGCCCGGCGAGACATTCCCGGGACGAATCGACTTCGTGTATCCCACGCTGACCGAAGAAAGCCGGACGATCAAGATTCGGATCGTTCTCCCGAATCCGAAAGGGGTGTTGAAGCCCGGCATGTTCGTCCGAGTCTCGCTCTCCGGAAGCGGAAAAAACGCCCTCGCGATCCCGCGCTCCGCTCTCATCCAGACCGGAGAACGGCAGATCGCCTTCGTCGAAGAGTCTCCCGGCGTCTATGTGCCGCGGGAGATCGAGACCGGCCTGTCGGGAAAAGACTCCATCGAGGTCCTCTCCGGACTCTCGGAAGGAGAGATGGTCGTCACCTCGGCCAACTTCCTGATCGATTCCGAATCGCGCATCGGCTCCCTGGGAAGCGTTCCGGAGGGTTCCGCGGGCCAGCCCGTGCAGTCGCTCGGGAAGAAGCCATGATTGAAAAGCTGATCGCCTCCTGCGTGCGGAACAAATTTCTGACATTGATCTTCGTGGCCGGATTCTTCGGCGCCGGTCTCTGGGCACTGAAAAACATTCCGCTCGACGCTCTTCCCGATCTCTCGGATGTCCAGGTGATCGTCTACACGAACTGGGAAGGGCAGAACCCGAATCTGATCGAAGACCAGGTGACCTACCCGATCGTCTCGGCGCTGATCTCCGCTCCGAGAGTCAAGACGGTTCGCGGGTTTTCGTTTTTCGGGTATTCCTACGTGTACGTCATCTTTCAGGACGGCACCGATCTCTACTGGGCGCGGAGCCGCGTCCTCGAGTACCTGAACGGCCTGAGGGGGAACCTTCCGGAGGGGGTCAACCCGAATCTCGGTCCCGACGCAACGGGCGTCGGATGGGGCTTCGAATACGTCCTCGTCGACCGAAGCGGGAAACACTCGCTGGCCGATCTCCGGTCGTTCCAGGATTGGGACCTCTCGTACTGGCTGCGGGCGGTGCCGGGTGTGGCGGAAGTTTCCTCCGCGGGCGGCTTCCAGAAGCAGTACCAGATCGACGTCGATCCCGTGAAGCTCGCTTCTTACGGAATCGGGCTTCCCGACGTGCTGACCGGGGTTCAGGAGAGCAACGGCGACGTCGGTGGGAGGGTCGTCGAATGGACCGGGCGCGAGTACATGGTGCGCGGTCGCGGCTACATCACGAGCCTGGAGGACCTGAAGAAAGTGCCCTTGAAGGCGCGCGCGGCGACGGGGACGCCCGTCTATCTCTCCGACGTCGCGAACGTCCATTTCGGCCCGGAGATGCGCCGCGGTATTACGGACTGGAACGGCGAAGGGGAAGCGGTCGCCGGTGTGGTCGTCGTGCGGTCCGGGGAGAACGTGATGGCGGTCGTCGAGGCCGTCAAGAAGAAGATCGCGGCGCTGGCGCCTTCCTTTCCGCCCGGCGTCGAGCTGAAGGTCGCGTACGACCGCACGGAGCTGATCCGCCGGGCGATCAACACCCTCGAGCACACGCTGATCGAGGAAATGATCGTCGTCGCCTTCGTCGTCCTGATCTTTCTGTTCCATTTCCGTTCGGCGCTCGTGCCGATCACCGTCCTTCCGGTCGCGATCGTCGTCTCGTTCCTGCCGATGTACCTGCTGCGCGTGTCGTCCAACATCATGTCGCTCGGAGGGCTGGCGCTCGCGATCGGTGTCCTCGTCGACGCCTCGATCGTGATGGTCGAGAACACGCACCGGCATCTGGCCGCCATGGATCCGGGCGCAGGAAGCGCCGGACGCGAGTCCGCGATCGTCGCGGCCTCCCAGCAGGTCGGCCGCGCGATCTTCTTCTCGCTCGTGATCATCGTCGTCTCCTTCCTGCCGGTCTTTCTCCTGACCGGGGAAGAGGGCAGGCTCTTCCATCCGCTCGCGTTCACGAAGACGTTCGCGATCACGGCGGCCTCGATTCTCTCCGTGACGCTCGTTCCGATTCTCATGATCGGCTGGATGCGGGGAAAGATCCGTCCGGAAGACGAAAACCCGGCCGCCCTCCTCACCCGCCGCCTGTACTCGCCCGTCCTGAATTGGGCGCTTCGCCGGCCGAAGACGACGCTTCTCCTCAACTTCCTTCTGGTCCCCGCCGTCATTCCGCTGGCCCTGTCGCTCGGCTCCGAGTTCATGCCGCCGCTGCGCGAGGGCTCGCTCATGTACATGCCGACGGGGCTGCCCATGATGTCGATGGAACAGGCGCGCGACATCCTGGTCAAGACCGACGGGATCATCATGACGTTCCCGGAGGTGAAATCCGTGTTGGGCAAGTCCGGCAAGTTCGAGAGCTCGACCGATCCCGCACCGGTCGAGATGTTCGAGACGACGATCGTGCTGAAGCCGCGCCCGATGTGGCCAAAGACGTTTCATCGGCGCTGGTACTCGGGATGGCCGCGATGGATCCGGCCGGTTTTTCGGCCGGTCTGGCCCGAGATGCGGATCCGAACACAAGACGAGCTGATCGCGGAAATGAACGAGAGGCTCCAGATTCCGGGCATGTCGGTCGCCTGGACTCAGCCGATCCGAAACCGGCTGGACATGCTCGCAACGGGCGTGCGGACGAAAGTCGGCGTAAAGGTTTACGGTTCCGACTACTCCGCAATCGAGAAGGCCGGCATCGAGATCGAAAACGCACTGAAAGATCTTCCCGGAGCGCGAAGCGTCTATGCCGAGCGGACGAGCGGCGGCTCGTATCTCGACTTCGTCGTCGACCGCGACGCGGCCGCGCGGTACGGCCTCTCGGTGATGCAGGTCCAGAACACGCTCGAGGCCGCAACCGGAGGGAAGATGGCGACCACGACGGTCGAGGGAAGACGCCGGTTCACGGTGCTCGTGCGCTACCTCCGCGACTTTCGGAGCGACCCGGAGGCGTTGCGCCGGATCCTCGTGATGACACCTTCCGGCGCGCAGGTCCCTCTCGGGGAGCTCGCCCGGATCCAGGTCACGAGCGGGCCTCCGATGTACAAGGACGAGAACGGGCGCCTGACCGGCGTCG
>DATFVB010000297.1 GCA_035260525.1 Thermoanaerobaculia bacterium | reverse complement strand
CATCGCGGTGGTCAGCGGTGGAGTCGATTCGACGGTGGCCGCCCTGCTCGTCGCCGAGGCCATCGGCGATCAGCTCACGGCCATCTTCGTCGACAACGGCGTGCTGCGGAAAAACGAATCGGTGCAGGTGGCCTCCCGTCTGAGCGACCGCCTCGGACTGCACTTCATCGCCGTCGACGCGCGGGAGCGTTTTTACGCGCGGCTGGCCGGAATCGAAGAGCCGGAAGTGAAACGAAAGCGGATCGGGAACGAGTTCATCGCGGTCTTCGAAGAGGAAGCGCACAAGATCCGCGGCGCCGAGTTCCTCGTGCAGGGAACGCTCTATCCGGACGTGATCGAATCGGTCTCGATCAAGGGGCCTTCCTCGGTGATCAAGACCCACCACAATGTCGGCGGTCTGCCGGAGAAGATGGGGCTGAAGCTGATCGAGCCCGTGCGCGAGCTGTTCAAGGACGAGGTGCGGCAGCTCGGGATCGAACTCGGGCTGGAAGAGGAGTTCGTCTGGCGGCATCCATTCCCCGGGCCCGGGCTTGCCGTGCGGATCCTCGGCGAAGTGAATGCCGAGCGCGTGGAGATCCTCCAGAACGCCGACGACATCGTCATCGAGGAAATCCGCCGCGCCGGTCTTTATCGCGAGATCGCCCAGGCCTTTGCCGTCCTGCTGCCGGTACGGAGTGTCGGGGTGATGGGCGATGAACGGACCTACGAGAACGTGCTCGCCGTCCGCGCCGTCACCACCACCGACTTCATGACCGCCGACTGGTACCGGATGCCGTACCAGGTGCTCGACCACATTGCCCGCCGTGTGGTGAACGAGGTCCGCGGCGTCAACCGCGTGGTCTACGACGTCTCCTCGAAGCCGCCGAGCACGATCGAGTGGGAGTGATCCCGGGTAGGCTGGCAATCGGGCTCTTCAGGCGTTATAGTCGAAAGACCCGGGTCAACCAAGAGACGAAGGAGATTCGCATGACCGTCCGCGTCCGAACGCCTGTATTTGTATTCTTGAGTTGCATCCTGTTCGCCGCGGTCCTCCAAGGCAAGGGAGAACCGCGGAACGAGCCTGTCGGCCCGATGATGGTCAATCCGAGCATGGTCCAATGGAATGTCATCCCCGACCATGAATCGGTCGACCTGACGGTCCTCGGCCCGGACGGCGACGTCTTCTCGGCGTCGTTCAAAGGAGGACCGCCGTCGTTCAAGCTCAACGACCTCAGGGGAAAAGACAGCTTCGATGGAACGTACATCTACGAGTTGCGGATCGTTCCTCGAATCTCTCCGGAGGTCAAACAGGCGCTGAAGGACGCCCGCGCGAACGGAGACGACGAAAAGGCCAGGCAGATCCAGAAGCAGGCCGGGATCGACCGGATCATCACGCAGTCCGGTGCGTTCTCGATCCTGCACGGCGCGTTCGTCTCGCCCGATCTCGATGAAGGCACCACCGGCGGCGCGTCCCTCAAACCCGGGGCTCAGGCCGCCCCGGCGAGCGGCGAGGGCGGCGGGAACGGGAACACTCAGACCCGTTCTACCCCTCACCTCACCCCCGCACCGAACGATCAGGTCATCGCCGACGATCTCATCGTCCAGGGGAGTGAATGCATCGGACTGGACTGCGTCAACAACGAGAGCTTCGGCTTCGACACCCTTCGCCTCAAGGAAAACAACACGCGGATCAAATTCGACGACACGAGCACCTCGCCAGGATTCCCGAACGTCAACTGGCAACTGACGGCAAACGATTCCGCGAGTGGGGGCGCAAACAAATTCTCGATCGAGGACATCACCGATTCCAAGGTTCCGTTCACGGTGATGGCCAATGCACCGACGAGTTCCGTATTCGTCGACAGTTCGGGGAAAGTGGGAATCGGGACGTCGACTCCGGTGCTGAACATTCACGAAAACAAGAGCGATACGCCGGGCATCCGTCTCGAGCAGAACAGCAGCGGCGGATTCACCGCGCAGACGTGGGACATCGCCGGAAACGAGGCGAACTTCTTCGTGCGTGACGTGACCGGCGGCTCGCGGCTCCCGTTCCGCATCCGCCCGGGTGCCCCGACCAGCTCCATTGACATCGCGGCGAGCGGGAACGTCGGAATCGGGACGGCGAGCCCGGCGGGAAAACTGCACATCGCGACGACCGGAGGTGATACGGTCGTGACAAGCGACGGCAGGGTCGGCATCGGACGAATACCGGCTTCGAACATCAGGCTTCATGTGGTGGGCGTCGATCACGGAGCTACGAACTACATCTTTGCCGTCCAAGACGACCTCGGAAACAATGCGATATACGCCCGCGATGACGGGCTGGTCTATTTCGGGCACGGCGCGACTGAAAGCATGCGCATCAATAGTGCCGGGAATGTGG
>DATFVB010000296.1 GCA_035260525.1 Thermoanaerobaculia bacterium | reverse complement strand
GGGAGGTTCGTGTCGTCGTCGTCGGTTCCGGCGGCTTCCTTGCGGCCGTACTTCGTGAAGTGCGCGAACGCGCCGATCACCGCGCCGAAGATCGCGGCGGCGCCGAGCGGCCGGAGGACCGACTTCCAGAACTTGACGAGGATCGGCACGTGCGGATCGGCCGGAAGCCCGTACCAGTCGGGATGGTCGCCGTGCGCGAGCACGGTGACGACGCTCGTGCCGCCGACGCCCTTCGGATCGTAGAGCGAGGCCTGCGCGAACCCGTTGGCCTTCAGCTGATCGACGCGCAGCATCCCGAGAGCGACCATGTCGTCCTTGGTTCCGAAGTGGAGACAGCCGGTCGGGCACGCCTTGATGCAGGCGGGCTCGAGACCGACCTCCACTCGATCGACGCAAAGCGTGCACTTGGCCATCTTGCCGGTCGTCTTGTGGAATCGCGGCACGTCGAACGGACAGCCGGTCTCGCAGTAGCCGCAGCCGATGCACCGGTCGGCGTTGACGTCGACGATCCCGTTGGCGTACTGGACGATCGCGCCGGGCGCCGGGCACGCGGCGAGGCAGCCCGGCTCGTCGCAGTGCATGCACTGGTCCTTGCGCATGAGCCAGGCGATCCCGCCGTCGACGTCGCGTTCGCTGAACTTGATCAGGTTCCAGTACTGCGCGTGGAGCGTCGGAAGCGTCTGGTAAGACCCTTCCTGTTTCGTCGCGACGACCGGAAGGTCGTTCCACTCCTGGCAGGCGACCTCGCACGCCTTGCAGCCGATGCAGGTCGTCGTGTCGATGTACTTCGAGACGGTCGGGAGCTTTCGCATTCCCGAGAGGCTGCCGAGAACGGCAGCGGAGGAGCGGCGAATTTCGAGACTCATGGCCGCCTCACGCTTTCTCGAGTTTGACGAGGAACGTCTTGTACTCGGGCGTCCAGGTGTTCGGATCCATCGCGGTCGGAGTCAGGAAGTTCGCGAGCGGACCGGTGTGGTCCGCCGTCGCCTCGTAGCCCCAGTGCAGCGGGAATCCGATTTGCCAGATCGGCTTGCCGTCGACCTTCATCGGGCGGAGCCGCTTGGTGACCATCGCGACCCCTTCGATGGAGCCGCGCGCCGAAGTCACGCGCGCGCGGCCGCCGTTGGCGATCCCCTTCTCCTTCGCGAGCTCCTCCGGTATCTCGATGAAGAAGCCGGGCTGGAGCTGGTTCAGGCGGTCGATGTGTTTGGTCCAGTAGTGATACATCTCGGTCAGCCGGTACGTCATGCAGACGATCGGGAAATCCTTCGCGGTTCCGTAGACGTCCTTGTCCGACTTGAATTTCTTCGCAGCCGGATTCGACGTCACTTTCGGGTGCAGGGTGTTCTCGACCGGCGCCTCGACCGCCTCGTAGTGCTCCGGGAAGGGCCCGTCGTTCAAGACCGGCGCGTAGAGCCGGCCCACGCCTTCCGGGAGCATGATGAAGGCGCCGTAGGTCCCGGGCGGAGCGTCCGGTTTCATGTCGGGCACGTCGCCGACCCACTTGCTTCCGTTCCACTGGATGCCGACGCGCGTCGGGTCCCACGGCTTCCCCTGCGCGTCGGCCGAAGCGCGGTTGTACATGACGCGGCGGTTGGCCGGCCACGAAAATCCCCAGTTGTGGTACATGCCGAGGCCGCTCGGGTCGTCGATCGGGCTGCGGCGCTGGGCCATGTTGCCCGCTTCGGTGAAGACCCCCGACATCAGCCAGTTGCCGCACATCGTCGTTCCGTCGTCCTGGAGCTGCGCGAACCCGTCGATCTGCTGGCCGGCCGTCTTCAGCGGCTTCGTCTTGTCCTTGGGGTCGGGGATGTCGGCGAGCGCCTTGCCGTTCAACTCCTTGAGAATTTCGGAGAGGTCCGGCGAAGCGGGATTGGAGTAGCTCCAGTCCACGTTGGCGACCTGCTCGGGGAGCGCGCCGCCCTCCTTCCGGTAGAGATCGCGCACGGCGAGGAAGATCCGGGCCAGGATCTCCTGATCGCTCTTGATCTGCCCCGGCGGATCGAGCGCCTTCCACTTCCACTGGATCCACCGTGCGGAGTTCGTGAACGACCCGTCTTTCTCGATGAAGTTCGACGCCGGGAGCATGAAGACTTCGGTCGGGATCTTCGAGGCGTCCGGCGTGCCGTACTCCTTCGGCGCCCTCCAGAACGTCGCCGTCTCGATCTGGTGGTTCTCGACGACGACGAGCCATTTGAGCTTCGAGAGCGCGGCGATCATCTTCGGCGAGTTCGGCCCGATGCCGACCGGATTCATGCCGAACGTGAAGAAGCCCTCCGGTCCCGGTTCCTTGCCGCCGGCACGCATCGAGTTGCCGCGGTACATGTCGTCGAAGATGTACATCCAGGAGTAGTTGCCGTCGACCTTCGGAAGCCAGGCGTATCCCCACTCGTTTTCCTTCGTCGCGTTCTTCCCGTAGAGAGCCTTGAGGAGCGAAACCGTGAACTTGGGGTAGTTTTGCCAGTAGTTCATGGTCGCCCACGCCTGTTTGCCGAGCACCGTGGGGGTCGCGCCCTCGAGATACGCCGAGAGCGTCTGGGACGCGCCCGGCGGGGTCTTCAGATACCCGGGAAGGATGTCGAAGACGCCGGCCGTGTCGGTCGCGCCCTGGATGTTCGAGTGGCCGCGCAGGGCGTTGACGCCTCCTCCCGGCCGGCCCACGTTGCCGAGCAGCAGCTGCAGCATCGCGGCCGTGCGGATCATCTGCACGCCGATCGAATGCTGCGTCCAGCCGAGGGCGTACATGATCGTCCCGGCGCGGGCCGCGTTGCCGGTCGAGGTGACGACCTCGGCGACCTTCAGGAACGTCTCCTTCGGCGTCCCGCAGATCTTCTCGACCATCTCCGGCGTGTAGCGGTCGACGTGCTTCTTCAGGAGCTGGAAGACGCAGCGCGGGTTCTGGAGCGTCGGGTCGGTCGAATAGGTCTTCGTCTTCGGGTCCGGCTCGTACGCCCACGCGGTCTTGTCGTATTCGCCCTTGCCCTCGTCGAACCCCGAGAAGAGCCCTTCCTGGAAATCGAATTTCGGGCTGATGAGGTAGGGAGCATTCGTGTGGATCTTGACGTAGTCCTCGTGGAAGCGGTTGTTCGCGATCGCGTAGCGGATGATCCCGAGGAGGTAGGCGATGTCGGTGCCGGTGCGGATCGGCGAATAGACGTCGGCGACGGCCGAAGTCCGGGTGAACCGGGGGTCCACGGAGACGAGCTTCGCGTTACGGGTGCGCTTGGCCTCGATCGCCCACTTGAAGCCGCAGGGATGGTTTTCCGCGGGGTTGCCGCCCATGCACAGGATGACGTCGGCATTCTTGATGTCGACCCATCCGTTGGTCATCGCCCCCCGGCCGAACGTGGCGGCCAAACTGGCCACCGTGGGGCCGTGTCAAACCCGTGCCTGGGTGTCCCGGTACGGGACCCCCCAGGCGGACGCCGCCTTCCAGTAGAGATAGTTGAATTCGGTCGTGTCGGTGCAGCCGCCGATCATGCCGATGCCCGGATTGCGGTTGACCGTTTCTCCTTTGGCGTTCTTCGCCACGAAGCAGCGGTCGCGCGTGTCCTTGACGTGCCGGGCGATCTTGGCGATCGCCTCGTCCCAGGAGATGTCCTCCCACTTGTCCGACCCGGGTCGGCGCACCTTGGGTGTCTTCAGCCGGTTCGGACTGTTGATGTCGTCTCGCAGGGTCGTTCCCTTGGGGCAGAGAGTCCCGCGGTTGATCGGATGATCGGGATCTCCCTCGACGTGCACGACCGACGGCGTGGCGTTCTTCGCCTTGTCGCCGAGGGTGTGGACGATCACGCCGCAGGAGACCGCGCAGTACGGGCACGTGCTTCGCGTCTCCGTCGTGCGCGAGATCTTGAACTCGCGCACCTCCGCCTGCGCCTTCGAGACGTCGAAGCCGAGCGCAAGGGTCCCCCCAATCGTTGTCGCCTTGAAAAAACCTCGACGCGAGAGTTCCATTTCGGTCCTCCTCGGCTGGCGCCACTGAGCGTCTGTGCGAATATTCGAGACCTTACGTACCGGTTTGTCAAGGGGGGCGGGCCGAAAATGTCGGGGGTCGAATCAAGCCGGCTGGCTGCGGGGGACGGGTCGATTCAACCGGCGGCCGCCCGGACGCGCTCGGGATGGGCATAAACGTTGAATCGCCGGCCGCGCAGGAAGCCGATCAGGGTCATCCCGGCCGAATCGGCGAGCGCGACCGCCAGACTCGAAGGCGCCGAAACCGACGCGACGATCGGGATCCCGGCGGCATGGGCTTTCTGGACGATCTCGAATCCCGCCCGCCCCGAGACGAGGAGGATCCGGCGGGAGAGGGGCAGCTCGCCTTCGAACAGGGCCGCGCCGATCACCTTGTCGGTCGCGTTGTGCCGGCCGATGTCCTCCCGGACCGCTCCCGGGATTCCGTCGCCGGAAAATAGCGCGGCCGCGTGGAGGCCCCCCGTCGCCGCGAACACCGACTGGCTTTCGCGGAGCCGCCCGGGAAGCTCGTAGAGCCGCTCGCGCGTCACGGTGAGCGGCGAGGCGATCGGGAGCCGCCGCCGGGAGATCGCCTCCTCGATCGACAGGCTGCCGCAGATGCCGCACGCCGAGGACGTCACGGTCTCGCGGCCGAGCTTGCGCGCGCGCTCGAAGGCGTCCGCGGAAAGAGTCGCGACGACGGCGTTCTCCTTCTTCTCCGCGGAGAGCCCCGGCTCTTCCGGCCGGGCGACCGAGAGGAGGTCCTCGCGGCGCTCGATCACGCCCTCCCCGTGGAGGAGCCCCGCGGCGAGCTCCTCGTCGTGCCCGGGAGTGCGCATCGTCGTCGCAAACATTCGGGCGCCGGTTTCCCCGGCGCGGCGAATCCGGACGAGGAGCGGCTCCTCGACGGCGAGAGCGTCCTCGCGCTCGTCCTCGCGGTCCTCTTCGTAAGCCCGGATGCGTTCGCGGTCGACGGATTCCAACGCGAATATGGTAGACCCGAATCCGGGTTGCCGTAGACTTCAGGGGCACCGCGCGGAGCGAAAGGGCATCGTCGCGGAGCGGAGATCGTGATGGACGACCGGCACGCGGCGATTCTCGAGCGGCTCCGGACCCTGACGTCGGAGCTCCTCGAGCTCTCGGCGCGGAACACGTCCGCGCTCGCCGACGAAGACCTCGAGGTCCTGTCGCAACGCCTCCAGGGGATTCGCACCGAGATCGAGACGCTCCGGACGGAATTCCGTCGTTCCCTCAACTGAGCGGGGGCGCGCCGAGGGCGGTTTCGGTGCTGTTAACATACGCCGCGATGCCGCGGCGGTTCGAAGTGCTCGTGGTCGAGGACGATGACGATGTGCGCGAGGCTCTCCTCTTCCTCCTCGAAGACGAGGGCGTTCACGCGGTCGGCGCGACGGACGGCCGCGACGCTCTCGAGAAGATCGAGAACGGTTTGCGACCCGCCTTGATCCTCCTCGATCTCATGATGCCGGTGATGGACGGCGAGCGTTTCCTGCGCGCGCGAAAGGTCGATCCCGGCCTCGCCGCGATCCCGGTCGTGGTGGTCTCGGCGATGCAGCGCATGCGCGTCGACCCCGTGGAGCTCGACGTCGACGAGTTGATTCCGAAGCCGGTTGATCCTGCGCGGGTGCTGGAGACGGTCCGCCAGTACCTGTAGCCGGCGCGGCGATGCATCGAGCCGGGCGGGCGCGTGCACCGCGACCCGCGGCCTTACCGTACGCTTATCGGTACGCCGCGGCCGCGGGTCGGATGCCCGCATCCCGCCGGGCTCGCGCCTCGCCGCGCCTCGCCATTGTCAGAACTGATCGGGGGAATTCCTCGATTCGCGGTACTTGCCGGCGCGGCGATGCATCGAGCCGGGCGGGCGCGTGCACCGCGACCCGCGGCCTTACCGTACGCTTATCGGTACGCCGCGGCCGCGGGTCGGATGCCCG
>DATFVB010000295.1 GCA_035260525.1 Thermoanaerobaculia bacterium | reverse complement strand
TCGCCGAGGGAGTCGAGACGCCGGAGCAGCTCCATTTCCTGCGGCAGCAGCAGTGCGACGAGGTGCAGGGGTTCCTGTTCAGTCCGGCGCTGCCGGCTGAGAAGTTCGAGGCTTTGCTCGGCGAAGACAAACGTCTTCCGCTGTAGGAGGCGCGGACCAGACGGGTCGTTATACGGGCCCGGCGGGCCTGCCGACGGGCTCAACGTACGTTCTCAGTACGCCTCGCCCGGCGGCAGGCCCGCCGAACCCGTCTTCCAACCCGTCTGGCCGCGCCCGAATGGCTCCAGGAATCTCCCGGATTAAGCTTCCGCCTGCTCTCGCAAGGTCGGCCCTATAATTTGCAAAACCGTGCAAGCTGAAACCGTTCCGGTCAAGGAAACCGTCGCTCCCGAAGAACCGACCGACGCGCTGCCGAAACGAACCTCTTCCGGCGAACCGACCCCCACGGCCGGCGGCGAGCCGGTGAGAACAACCGGCGGTGAGCCGGTGAAAACAACCGGCGGTGAGCCGGTGAGAACAACCGGCGGTGAGCCGGTGAGAACAACCGGCGGTGAGTCGGTGAGAACAACCGGCGGTGAGCCGGTGAGAACAATCGTCGTCCAGCATCACGCGCTCGTGCGCATCTCGCACTGGCTGAACATCCCGATCCTGCTGATGATGATCGCGAGCGGGCTCTCGATCTACTGGGCGTCGCCGGTCGTCAAGCACCCACCCGACACGACGGGGAACACGGACTACTTCGCCGACATCGGGAAGTGGGCCGTCGCGCACGTTCCGGGGCAGCGGGGGTTTGCGAGGCCGCCGAACTGGTTTTACGACCACTTCAGCCTCGGGCACGGGATCCTCGCCGAGGCGCTGCGCCTGCACTGGTTCTTCGCGTATCTCTTCATGGCCAACGGGCTGCTCTATCTCGCCGGCCTCCTTCTCGGGCGCGGCTGGCGCGCTCTCGTTCCGCGGCCGAGGGACGCCGGCGGCGCGCTCGCGATGATCCGCTACTACGGCGGCCTCGTCCCCGCGAAGCTCTTCCGCCGGCGATGGCCTCATCCCCCCATACGGGAGAAGTACAACGCCCTCCAGAAGCTCGGCTACGTCTCGATGCCGCTCGCCGGAGCGCTCGCCGTCGCGACCGGCTGGGCGATCCACAAGCCGGCGCAGCTCGGCTGGCTCGAACGGCTCCTGGGCGGGTACGACCGGGCACGCCTCTGGCATTTCCTGCTGCTCTGGCTCTTCGTCGCGTTCGTGATCCCGCACGTCGTGCTCGTGATCGCCGACGGCTGGGACACGTTCCGATCGATGATCGTCGGCTGGTCCGCGAGAGCTCGGCAAGGAGAGGATGATGACGGGTCCTGAGGAGCCGAACGCGGCGGCGCCTTCCGGGACGTCTTCCGATCCCGCAAATCCGCCGCGGCCGGAGCCCGCTTCGGAGGGTCCGAAGCCGAGCACCGGAGCTCCCGCGGAGACGGCAGCGCCGGCCGGGACCGCTTCTCCCGAAGACGGCGAGCGGATCGCTCCCGCACGAGGCGACGGCACGAAAGTCATCGTCGTCCCCGCATCGCGCCTGCGCCGGCAGAGCCGCCGGGACTTCTTCCTGTTCGGGGCGGGCGCCGTGGCGGCGGCGGCGGCCTTCTACGGCCTCCTCCCCGACGACACGCGGGCGAACGTCCTCACGGACGGCCAGCGCGAGTTCCTCGATTCGATCGAGGGACGGCTCGGCCTGAGCGCGAAGCGCCGCGAGAACGTCCTGAATCGCGCGCTGACCTTCGACGACGACGTCGCGGAGGCCCTCTACAGCCCGCGCCGGCTCGTTCGAACGTACCGGAAGCGGGACCGGACCCCGGTCCCGAACAACTATGCGGGAGAAACGCCCGATCCCGACTACATCCCGGACTGGACGCTCGAGGTCGAGGGGCTCGCCTCGGGAAGGAAGGAGACGCTCACGATCGACGACCTCCTCTCGCGCTTCCGCCATCGCGACCAGGTGACGCGCCTGTGCTGCGTCGAGGGTTGGAGCGCGATCGGCTGGTGGGGCGGTCTGCGGTTCGCCGATTTCCTCGAGGCCCATCCCCCCGCGCCCGGCGCGAAGTGGGCGAAGCTCGAATCGGCGGTCAACCTCGACGGCGACGGCGAGCCCGATCCGTACTTCGTGTCGATCGACCTCCCGACCGCACGCCACCCGCAGACGCTGCTGGCGACCCACCAGGACGGGCGTCCGCTCTCGGTCGAGCACGGCGCGCCGCTTCGCCTGCTCGCGCCGATGAAGCTCGGATTGAAGAACATCAAGGCGATCACGAGAATCGTGTATTCAGCGTCGGAGCCTCCCGACTACTGGAATCTCCAGGGCTACTCGAAGTACGACGGCATCTAGCAGCAGGCGCGGCGATGCATCGAGCCGGACGGGCGCGTCTTCCCAGCCGGCCGCTCGACGTACGACTTTCGGTACGCCTTCACGGCCGGCCGGAAACCCGCATCCCGTCGGGCTCGCGCCTCGCCGCGCCTCACGGTCAGTCACAGAGCGCACGCAAACCGCCATTCCGGCCTCGCGGGGTAGCGGGCCTCAGCCCTTCAGCAGCCGGGCGCGCGCGGAAACCTCGTCCGCCATTTCGTCCCCCGTTTCGGTGTTTTCTGGCGCGGATCTTATCGCGCGAGCGCCAGGATCCGCTCCAGGGCGGCGATGTCTCCGCGGCGGGGCGACGTCTCTCCCGACCGGTCGTAGACGACGGTCCCCGAAGGAGCCACGAACGCGAGCGTCGGGATGTAGCCGCGATAGAAGCGGGAGACGAGGGGTTTCTGCCCGGCAGCGACGTGGTCGAGATCGACGACCAGGAAGCGGGCCTCGTCCCGGTGACGCGCGTAGAACGCGACGAAGCGCTCGGCTTCGCGGTTCGTGTTGAAGCAATGGGACGTTCCGAAGAAAACGACGGTCGGCCGGTCCGCGGCGAGCTCTCCGGAGGCCAGGTCCGCTCCCCGGATCGGGAAATTCGCGCTCGAATCGTCCGTAAAGGAGAGGTCCGGCGCGAGCGCCAGGTCCCGCGCTCCCTCCCGGGAAGCGGGGGGCGAAGCCCCCGCGGCCGCCGCCGAGAAAAGCGCCGCAAGCCCCGCCGCGAGGAGCGTCCGTCCGACTTTCACGAACGGGAGCATACGCCGGCGCGTCCGCGCCGGCCGGAGTTTTCATGGTTCCTTCGAGTTCCGAATCATGCAGGCGCAGCTCCTCCTCTCGCGATACGATGAGACCGTCGGACCTCCGACGAATGGAGCCGCGATGAAGAAGAACGCCTCCCGATCGAAAACGCCGGAGATTCCCGCTTCGCTCGGCGCGCCGGTCGAGTTCCTGCGCCTGCTGTGGGCGGTGGACCACGGCCTTCAGTCGGCCTCCAAGCGGATGGGCCGCTCGCTCGGCGTCACCGGGCCGCAGCGTCTCGTGATCCGCATCGTCGGGCACATCCCGGGGATCTCCCCCGGCGATCTCGCCAGGATCCTGCACGTGCATCCGAGCACCCTGACCGGCGTGCTGACACGCCTCGTCGACCATGGCCTCCTCACCCGGCGCGCGGACACCCGGGATCGCCGCCGGATGATCCTCACGCTCACCGACAAGGGGCGCGCGGTCAACCGCTCGAAGGCGGGGACCGTCGAGGCGGGAGTGCGCCGGATGCTCGGTTCGATGTCCTCGGCGGACCTCGAGGCCTCCGCGCGCGTCCTGCGGCGCCTTGCGGGAGACCTCGAGGAACAGTCGCGCTCCTGGATTCGATGACGGCGGCGTTCCTCGAGCGGGTCCGTGCCGGAAGCCGGCGCTTTCTCCTCGCGACCCTGGTCGCGATCGGCGCGCTCTGCGGCCTGGCGGCCTACGTATTCCACGCGCTCGTGAAGTTCATGCAGGACCTGTTCATCGTTCCCGCGCTCGCGCGGACGGGCGCCCTCCGGCCGATCCTCGTGGTCGCGACCCCCGCTGTGGTCGCGCTCGCGATCGCGCTCCTCATCCGCCGCTGGGCGCCGGGCGCCGGCGGGGCCAACCTCGCGCGCGTCCGGCGCGCGTACGGCGAGGATTCCTCGCTCCTCGATTTCCGGAGCGTCACCGCGACGTTCTTCCTGACGCCGGTTTCCCTCGGCTCCGGCGCCCCCCTCGGACCGGAGGGTCCGATCGTCGTCGTCGCGAGCGGTCTCGCGGCCGGCATCGCACGCCGGCTGCACCTCCCGCGCAAGGTCGTCCGAGGCATGATTCCCGCGGGCACGGCGGCCGGGATCGCGGCGATCTTCAACGCGCCGATCACCGGCGTCGTGTTCGCCCTCGAGGAGGTCCTCGGCACCGCCGAAAAGGGCGTGCTGGGCGGCGCGATCGTCGCGGCGGTCGCGGCGGCGGTCGTCGAGACCGTCCTTCTGGGCGGGCGGCCCGTGCTCGCCGCGCCTCCGGCCGTCTGGTCCGGCGTCCGGGCGCTCCTGGGGTTCGCCATCCTGGGCGTCCTCGCCGGCGGGACGTCGGGAGTCGCGATGCGCGGGATCGAGCGGCTCAAGCAGCGGATGCGGCTCTGGATCCCGAGCTCCGCCGCGCGGGCGTGCACCGGCGGTGCGCTGATCGGCGCGCTCGGCCTTCTCTCTCCCGCGATCCTCGGCGTCGGCTACGGCACCGTCTCGGACTGGCTCCGCGGAGGAGGATCCGGGGCCGCGGCGGCCGTCGCGTTCGGCGCCAAGACCGCCGGTTTCATGATCGCGCTGTCCTGCGGCGTGATCGGCGGGACGTTTGCTCCTTCGCTCTTCATGGGAGCGGCGCTCGGCACGACGCTCGGCCATGCGATGCGGCTGCTCTTTCCCGGGGCCGGCATCGCCCCGAGCGCGTACGCGCTCGCGGGGATGGGCGCGTTCTTCGCGGGAGTCCTGCGATGTCCGATCGCGGCGGTCCTGATCGTCGTCGAGGTCACGGGGGACTACGGCCTCGTGCTGCCGCTCATGCTTTCGGTCGCTCTCGCCATGACCGTATCCCGTCTCCTCTCCCCGCGAAACATGGTCGAGCAGC
>DATFVB010000294.1 GCA_035260525.1 Thermoanaerobaculia bacterium | reverse complement strand
ATCAGGGACATTACGTACTGGGACACGACCCAGTCCGCGTTTTATCCGGGCGCCCTGATCCGCTCCGTCACCAATAGTGCCTATTATGACCTCGCGCTATTTACGGGCGATCCCAATTGGCATACGTACTTCTTCTTCGGGGGACCCGGCGGAGCGGGAACCCCGTCCGGTCAGCCGAATTTGAGTCCGTACCGACCGCAAGGCTGGTCGGCGCCGATCGTAATCTCGAAGTCGAGAGGACAAACGACGGACTCGAATCCGCTCTACGCATCCGATGATCTATTTCTCGATTGGGCGATCGCAAACAACGGAGCCGTCGCCACGGTGGGAACGGTGTCCGTGGACCTGTATCTCGACGGCCAACTGAAAAACACGTGGTCGGGCGCCTACTCGGCCTCGCTGGAGCCCGGTTCGTATGTCTCGGCCCGGGACATCGTCATCGGCCGGGTTCCGGCGGGAACTCACGCGATCAAGGTGGTTGCGGATCCGAAGAATACGATTCCCGAAAGCAACGAAGCCGACAATGTCCTGAGCATCACGATCACCATCCAGCCCGCCGCGAATCCATGCGACCCGAGCGTGAATCCCCGTTGCGGTGTGAGAATCATCGTCCCCGAGCCGCGGACGCCGCGGCACTAGCGGGCTGCCCCTTTCTTCACCCCCCTTCGCGCCGCCAGCAGCCCGGCCGCCGCAAGCCCGACGAACACGCCCAGGATCACCGGTTCCGCCAGAGCGAGCCAGCCGCCGGCAGTCGTCGGAGAAAGGAGCCGGAGGAGGCTCCCGGAAAAGTCGAACGGGCGCGGATGGGCGCCCCGCATCGCCTTGAGCGCGTCGAGCAAGGCGGAGAGCACCGTTGCGACGACGACTCCGGCGGCCGCCACCAGGGCGCCGGCGGCTGCGAGCGCTCCGGCCGACACCGGCCCGCGGGGATGGACTTCCTCCCGCTCGAAATCGGGCTCCCTCACGCCCGGCGCAACGAAGCGCGAGAGCATGACGAGGCCGGGAACGGAGGCGGCGATGGTGACGAGGAAGAACGGCGTCCAGCCGACCGCGTCGACGAGGATCCCGGCCGGGGCTCCCGCGAGCGTCCGTCCGAGCGCGAAGACGCTCGCGAAGAGGGCGTACTGGGTCGCCGAGAAGCGCTTCTGCGTCAGGCGGATCAGGAACACGTCGAGCGCGCCGGTCGCCATCCCCTGGCAGGACGTCTCGAGCGCGGTCGCGGCGTACATGAGGATTCGGTTGCCGAGCGGCTGCGCCCCGCCGGCCGCGGCGATCGCGGTGCAGGAGCCGACGGTCGCCGCCGTCACCCGGTCGACCGCGAGATAGCCGACGCAGGCGAGCGCCTGGAGGACGCCGAAGACCCAGAGGGCTCGCCCCACGCCCAGACGCTGCGTGAGCGCCGCTCCGAGGATCGTCCCGGCGATCGTGCAGACGAGGCCGATCGTCGCCGTCGCGACACCGACGTCGGCCGGCGAGAAGCACTTCTCGATGAGGAAAGGCCGGATGAGGGCCGTCGCCATGTTGTCGCCGAGCTTGTAGAGGAGGATGAAAGCGACGATCTCCGGGGCGCGCGGCTTTCGGAAGAGCGAGACGAACGGATCGAAGACGGCCGCCTTCAGCGTGGAAGGCGGGCGGATCCGGGCCGGCGGCTCCGGAGAGGCGACGACGACGGCCGCCAGCGGGACGAACAGCAGCGCGAGGATGACGAAGACCGTCGACCACCCCACTCTCTGCCCGACTGTGATCGAGACGGCCCCCGCGACGAGCATCGCGATCCGGTAAAAGGCGACTCGGCCGCCGACGGCCACGCCGAGCTCGTCCTTCTCCAGCACTTCCACCGCGTAGCCGTCGATCGCGATGTCCTGGCTCGCCGAGCAGAACGCGATGAAGATCGCGATCGCGGCGACCGCCGGGACCGACGGGTCCGCGCTCTGGCGCGCGAGCATCAGGATCCCCGCCGCGAGAAGCAGCTGGAACAAGAGCATCCACGACCGCTTCCGGCCGAGCAACGGCAGCCGATAACGGTCCATGAGCGGCGCCCAAAGGAACTTCAGCGTCCACGGCGCCTGCGCGAGCGTGAAGAGCCCGATCGTCCGGATGTCGACGCCCCGGTACTTGAGCCACGCCGGAAGCGCGATCCAGACGAGGCCGAGCGGCAGACCCGAAGAGAAGGACTGCAGGACGACCGCCCCGACCCGCCACGATCCGAACGCCGCGCGAAGGCTGCGAAGCGTTCCGACGCGCTTGTTCACCGAGGTCATTGAAAAATTCTGATCACGCGGAACGGCGGCGTCGGTTGCCAGGCGATACGCATCGGGATCCTCTTATGAAGAGAATACAGTGAGCGCGGATCTCGAGACATCGTGGTGCCGGGAAGGTCCCCTCGAGAGATATCGAGGAGGACATCGGCGCTCGGGCCCATCGCATCGCGGAGGACCCTCCGCGAAGTAACCGAGCGGAGGTCCCGCGATGCGGGAGCGAAAGCGCGAGCGAGGGGGTGACACCTGGCGCGGTCGAGTCGCTCGTTGGACGAGCCGCGCAGGCGTCACGCGCTTCGGGTCCCCGAGCAAGCTTTCGCGACGGTCACTCCTGAGAGGTGTTCACGATCGCCCAGAACACGAGGTCGGTCGCTTTCGGCTCGTACCCGAGCATCCGGACCATCGACGCGATCTGGCCTCGGTGATACGAGGCGTGGTTGACCGCGTGGCGGAAGACCGCCCAGACGGGCACTTTCTTCGTCTTTCCCTGGAGATTCGTGTACGCGAGGATCTTCTCGCGATCCTCCGCGGTCGAGCTCCGGACGCGCCCGGCGAGCGCCGTGTCCGCCGCGTGGAGCATCGCGACGGCGTCGTCGCGGCGCGGCAGATCGGCCCCGGTCAGCAGCCGCTCGGGGGACCGCCCGCCGAGCCGCTCGTCCCAGGCCCGCGTGGCGGAGGCGAGATGCGCGAGCGTGTCGGCGACCGACGGCCACCCGCCGCCGAGGACGCGCGCGTACTCCTCTTCCGAGAGCGTCTCGACGGAAGCGATCATCCGGTCGTTCGCCCAGGAGTTGTAGGCGTACAGATCGTCGAGCCCGTCGCGTATCAACATCGGGGATCCTCGACGATCCGGTGCGTCAGCGTCCCGAGGCCCTCGACCGACAGCGAGATCGCGTCCCCCGGATGCAGCCACTGGTCGTGCGTGATCTTCGAGCCGTTCAACTCGAGGAAGCAGCCGGTCCCGACGGTCCCGGAGCCGATCACGTCGCCGGGGAAGAGCGTGACGCCGTCGCCGGCGCGCTCGAGGATCTGCGCGAACGTCCAGTGCATGTCGGCGGCGTCGCCCCGCGACACGCGAACGCCGTTCACCTCGGCCGTCATCCCGGCGTGGAGGACGTTGCCGGCGGCTGAAGGCGTCAAGCGGTCGGCCAGCTCGTCGCGGGTGACGAGCCACGGCCCGATCGCGGTCGCAAAGTCCTTCCCCTTGGCGGGGCCGAGGTTCAGCTTCATCTCTTCCATCTGGAGAGCGCGCGCGGAAAAGTCGTTCATGATCGCGTAGCCGAAGATCGCGTCGTCCGCCTCCTCGAGGGTCGGGTTGCGAACCTCGCGTCCGACGACGGCCGCGACCTCGAGCTCGAAGTCGAGCCTTTCGAGGCGCCGCCTTCCGACGCGGAGCTCGCCGGGGCCGATCACCGCCTGGTGGTTCGTGAAGTAGAAGACCGGAAAGCGGTCGAACTCCTCGATCATCGGGAGACCCCGGTTGCGCCGGGCGGTCTCCACGTGCTGCCGGAAGGCGTAGCCGTCGCGCATCGAGGGAGGCCGCGGGATCGGAGCGAGGAGCCGTGCCTCCGACAGCGGGACGATCGCGCGGTCGGGAACGGGCCCCGCGACGACGCTTCGCGCGACCGGCAGCAGCGCCGGCGAGCGGCGGACGAGCTCGAGCATCGGCACGTCGAGCTCCGGCACGAGAGCGCCGAACGGGACGATCCCCTGTTCGGCGACCGCGCCGATCGACTCGCGTCCGCCGCGCTCGAACGTGACGAGCTTCATCGGAGAGATTCTACAATCCGTCTCGGTCGAGATACCGGCGCTGGCGGGCCGCATCGCGATCGAGTTGCGGAGCGTCCGACCGCGCTGATAGATTGCCGGACGGAACCATCGCATGTCCGAATACACGACGATCTTCGACGCCCGGGGCGGCCACTACAACCTCGCCAACCACCGCTTCCCGGCCGCGCGGGCGGAGGAGGCGCGCGCGATGCTCGCGCACCTCGCCCTCGCGGAGCGGCCCGGCGGGCCATGGCTCGATCTCGCGGCCGGAGGAGGGTATCTCGCCGAACGCGCGCGAGGCGAGGGGGTGGATCGGCCCGCCGTCGCCTGCGACGCTTCCCTGCCTTTCCTGCTCGAATCGACCCGATACCGCGGGAGAACCGTCTCGCAGTACGAGAGACTGCCCTTCGCGGACCGGAGCTTCGCGGCCGCGGGCTGTCTCGCCGCCCTCCATCACGCCGACGATCCCGCCGCGATCGCTTCCGAGATGCTGCGCGTGATCCTTCCCGGCGGCCGGGCCGCGGTCGGCGACGTCGCACCGGGATCCGCGCCCGCCGCTTTCTTGAACGATTTCGTGGACCGCCACACCGACACGGGTCATCACGGGCGATTCACGCCGGCGGAGCGCTACCGGGACGCGTTCGCCGCCGCCGGAGGACGGAGGGTGCGGGCGGAAGTCGTCGATCTCGCGTGGCGTTTCCCGTCGCGCTTCGCCGCGCTCGAGTTCGCCCGCGAGCTCTTCGGCCTGCGCCCGGCGACGAGCGACGCGGAAATCGCGTCGGCTCTCGATGGCCTGGGACTCGCGGAAACCGGCCTCGACGCGGTGCTTCCCTGGAGGATGATCTTTGTCTCCGCCGAACGCTGAATCCTGCGTTCTCGACGCGCTGCAGGCCGCGGCGCGGCGTTCTCCCGGGAAGACCGTGCTGCGGCGCGGGGCGGACGCGCTCACCTACGACGGCCTCCTTCGGGAGATCGACCAGCGGGCCGCGCGCATCGCCTCCCGCGAGGGATGGGTCGCGCTCGACGCGAACGACCCGATCGCTTTCGTCGCCGACTTCTACGCGGCCCGGGTGGCGAACCGCGGCGCGGTCGCCCACGGCGCGCAGATTCCGGTCCTCCTGCGGGAGAGGCGCGAGGACCTTCTCGTGCGCTGGCGTCCGGCGGCCGGCGCCGACCGAACGGTGTTCTTTTCTTCGGGGAGCGTCGGCGACGGGAAGCCGGTCCCGCTCGGGGACCGGGAGCTCCTCGCGGCGGCGGGCGGGTATCCCGCTCCGCCCGAGATCGAGCCCGGCGACCGGGTGGCGGTCGGAGTGTCGACCGCGCACGTCTTCGGATTCGTCCGGGGAACCCTCCACCCGATCTCGCTCGGCGCGGAGGTCGTCTTCTTCTCGCCCCGCCGCGATCCCCTGGCGGAAGCCGAGGCGCTCGGAGCAACCGTCGTGCTGCTCGCCGGACCGCATGTCGCGCTTGCCGGGCGCCCCTCCCGCCGCGCGCGGCTCCGGGCGGTCTTCTCGGGAGGCGGAACGCTCTCGGAGGATGCGGTCGCCGCCGTCGAGGGGCGCCGCGGAGTGCCGGTGCGGCTCGGGTACGGGCTGACGGAATCGGCGGGGCTCGGCTCCCGGCAGCGCCTTTCGGAGAAGCGCCGTCCGGGAACGAGCGGCCGTCCGGCGACGGGCCTCTCCGTCGCGATCGTCGATCCCGAGACGGGCGCCGAGCTCCCGGCGGGACGCACCGGCGAGATCCGCCTCGCCGGGGAATCCGTCTTCCCGGGGTATGCGGGGGATTCCGCGCCGAACCCCTTCGACGAACGAGGACGACTCGCCACCGGAGACCTGGGGTTTCTCGACGAGCAGGGAGAGCTCGTCGTCCGCGGCCGCCGCGAGTTCTCGATCGTCATGCAGGGAAGAACCGTCTGCGCCGAGGAGATCGAGAGCGCGATCGGCGAGCTTCCGTCGATCTCGGACGTCGCCGTCGCGCCGCACGGGGAGGGGTTCGCGGTCGTCTTCGTCCCGCGCTCCGGCGAGGATGCGGCGGCCGATACGATCCGTGACTTCGTGCAGCGGCGCCTTCCGGCTTTCGCTCGCCCGAAAAAAGTCGTCGCGGTGGAGGCGCTGCCGCGAAATCCGTCGGGCAAGCTCGACCGGCGCGTCATCGCGTCGTGGCTCGCGTGATTCCGTCGCGGGAGCTGGCTCGGAGACCCGGAGCGCGTGACGTCGTGGCTCCGATGACGGGCGTGACTGCGATCCCCGCCGCGCCGACGCCCTTCTACCTGTACGAGCCGGAGCGGCTCGCTCACGCCGCCCGGCGATGGAAGGAGGCCGCCGCGGGGAGAGCGCGGCTGTTTTATCCCTACAAGACCAACCGGCATCCCGCGGTTCTCGACTTCCTCGCGCGGGAAGGCTTCGGCGCCGAGATCAACATCGAGGCCGATCTCCCCGAGGCGCTCGCCCGGGGAATCTCCGGCGACCGGCTCCTCGTTCAGGGTCCGGCGAAGACGGAGGAGCTGGTCGACCGGGTCATCGCCGAAGAAGGCACGCTCGTCGCCGACGGGGCCGAAGACCTCGCGCTCATCCTCGCTCGGGCGCGCGCCACCGGGCGGCCGGCGCGATATCTCCTGCGGCTCCGAACGCCCCAGGCGCGTGTCGGTCAGCGGGCCTTCGGCATCGGGCCGGCCGACGCGCTGGTCCTCGCCCGCCGCGCCGTCGGCCGCGGCGCGCCGCCTCTCGGAATCGCCTTCCATCTCGGCACGGGCATTCCGAGCTCGGCGCCGTACCGCGCCTCCCTGCGATCCGCCTCCCGCACGGCGCGCGCGCTCCGCGGCCTCGGCGCGCCCCCCGCGGTCGTCGACGTCGGCGGCGGCTTCAGCTCGCCCGCGGAATCCCGGTTCGACGACCGGGGCCGCCCGCTCCGCGCGGCGTGGACGGACCCGGAGACGATCGTGCGCGACCTTTCCGCCGACGCTCGGCGCTCGATCGGCGGCGCCGACGTCTGGATGGAGCCGGGCCGCGCGATCGTGGCGGAGGCCTTCCGGCTCGTGTGCCGCGTGCTGCGCGTGCGCGGCGGCCGGGAGGTCTTCGTCGACGCGAGCCGGATGGCTCACGGCTTCTTCATCGCGCGCGGGCGTCATCCGGTCTCGTTCTTCCCGCGCCGAAGGGGGCGCGCCGTCGATCTCGTCATCGCGGGACCCCTCGGAACCGACCTCGACGTCCTCGTCCGCCGCCAGCACGCCGTCGCCCCGAAAGAAGGGGACCGCGTCGTCTTCGCCGGGGTGGGCGCTTACAACCTGATCGCGGCGAACGAATGGGCGGGGCCGATTCCCCCGGTGATTGAGTGGCCCGCGCGGTGTCCTGTCGCGCCGTAGCCCTGGCGTAGGCGGATGCATCGAGACGTCCGCCTCCGCCGTGCCGAGCTGCGGAGCGATCGGGTTGTGAGCTCGCGGAGCTGAATCGGCGGGTCGTTGGCAACGGTATCGCGCCGAAGCTTCACTGAAGGCGGAGGCGGGCGCGCGCCTGACCGCGCTTTCGGGTTCTTCCGAACTGAGTCTCGCCTCCGATCGAACTTATCGTCGACACCCGCCTCTGTCATTCCCGCGAAAGCGGACATCGACGTCCCAGCCCAGAGGCTGGATCCCAGACTTCGACGCCGACCGCCTTGGTCCACCACGATGATCTACGGAGCCATCATCGCCTTGATCTTGGCACACTCCTGCGAATCCTCGATGAGACGGGTATGCGCCTCATATGGCTTGAGTGTGCCAGGGCCGTTGTTCAATAGATCGTCGATCGACGCGCTGGCGGCCCCCATTTCTGGAAGACTCTTCTCCGCAAACTGGTAGAAGCTCAAGAGCAGGCTCCTGAAATCTTCTGGCGACTTCTGAAATTCCTTTCTCGCTCGGTCTATCAGCTCCTTCCCCCTCGTCTGTCCATCATCAATTCCCGCAATGTACTCGCGGTTGATTACGTAGATCACGGGAAGTGGCTGATTCTGTTTGTAGAAGATCAGACTTGAAAAGACTTCCATCTCGCGGGTTCCTTGAGCGAAGCGAATCGTGTATCCGGGAAAGTATTTATGGTCGTTTTCAACCGCCAGAATCGTGCCCGCCGGATCGCGGAAGAGAGCGGTACTGCCATCCGGGGTCACTTGGAAGTACGCAACATCTCCCGTAGGCGCCGATACCTCATAGAGCTTCGGTTCATCCGACCGCCTCTTTGGACCTGAACTGGAGCCCGCGCTAGCGAGATGACCCTGAGAGATCAAAATGGTGGCGAAGAGCGCTACAACCTGATGGATTCCGAATCTCATCGCAAATCCTCCTGGTTAAGAGTTGATCGGGATCGCTAGATAGCGTTGCAATCGAAATCCGTTTCGCAATTCGCATTACAGATCATCTTGTTTTCCCATGCCTGTTGTCTGCACGCCGTCTTCGCTGCGCCCGTGAGAGTGTCGCACTCCGAGACGTCATCCCAATACTGATCGTCGCAAGCCTGCTTGCATTCAAGGCAGTCGGTGTAGGCATGTGCTGCGGCAGAAACGAACAACATGATCCCAAGGAACGCGCCGAGCCGACCGAGTTTCTTCCTCATAGCCATTTCCTGACATTCGGGGACTATCCCCCAATTAGAACATCGCGAAAAGGCGAAAAAGGGGACACAGCAAGTCCACAAGTTTTCTAAGTAATTGAATGTACTATCCGCGCAACTGGGGACGGTCCTTTCTTTCATTCATCCGAGACCGCCTGCCGCCCGTTCTCATGCTTGACAGTCCTGGAGCACACTCCTGCCCGGCTCGAATGCTTCGGCACGCCAGTTTCACCCTCCAGACACGAAAAGAGCCGCACTCAGTTCCGAACCACCCGAAAGCGCGGCGAGGCGCGAGCCCGACGGGATGCGGGCTGCTGGCCGGCGGCGAAGGCGTACCGATAGCCGTACGTCTAGCCGCCGGCCGGGAGCACGCGCCCGCCCGGCTCGATGCATCGGCACGCCAGCCTACGAATTTCGTCAAGGAGCCACGGTGTCAGTCCTGAAAACGTTGAGACGTGCCGAGGCGCGAGCCCGACGGGATGCGGGCTGCCGGCCGGCGGCGAAGGCGTACCGATAGCCGTACGTCTAGCCGCCGGCCGGGAGCACGCGCCCGCCCGGCTCGATGCATCGGCACGCCAGCTTACAAAACGAAGGGGATGGGGATCGTCATCCACGTCTTGACGGCCACCCCGTTCTTCGTCGCGGGCCGGAACGTCCATTGCCGGACGGCTTTCTGGGCGGCCTGCGTGAGTCCCATCCTCCCGCCCGCCTCGCGCACCGTCCGCACGTCGGCCACATGGCCGGTCTCCGTCACGAGCACGCTCAGGACGACCGTCCCGCTGATGTTCATGCGCCGCGCGACGGGCGGGTACTCCGGCTTGACGACGGCCGCGATCTCCGGCGGCCGGTCGACGTCGGAGATCGGGACGAGGTCTCCGCGGTTGACCGTCGGGGCGGCCGGGGCGCCTCCGGCCGGAATCGCCGTCGGGCGGATATTCCCAAGCGGGGCCGGCGCGGCCGTCCGTGCGGGCGCGCCGCCGGGGAGGGCGATCGGTTTGGGGGTGGAGATCGTCGGCTCGATCGCGGCGGGAACGGGCTTGAGCGAGGCCGCCCGGGCCTGGGCTTCGGCGCGGACCTGTTTGGTCTTCTGCTGCTCCTCGAGCTTCTTGACCTCTTCGTCCAGACTGCGAGCGACTTCCTCCTTGAACTGATCGGGGGTCATGCCGGTCGTGGGAGGGGCCGGCGCCGGCGCCGGCGCTGCAGCCGCCACCGGTTTGGGCGCCGCCCGCACCGGAACGGCGACCGGTTTGGGCGCCTTCAGGCTCAAGAGATAACCGGAGACCGCGAGGACGGCGACGGCAATGACCGAACCGACCGCAATCTTCACGGCCGGCGACTTCGCGGGCTCAGCCGTCTCCACCGCCGCGACCGGAACGCCGAAGCGCGGCGCCACGACGAGCCGCGGCGGGCGGGCGGTGACCGCCGGCCGCGGGTACTTGAGCGCATCGAATGCAGACTCTTCGTTGCGCTTCTTCTGCTCCTCCGCAATCTCGTGCCTCAGCAGATTCGTCAGGAAGAACGCGAAGTTGAAGGTCGACGGCGCGTATCTTCCGGAAAAGAGGAGCTTGCCGAGCTCGCGGCGGAGCGCTCCCGCCGTTTCGTACCGGGCGTCGGGAGAGTGCGAGAGCGCCACCTTGAGAACGGCGGAGATGTCCGGCGGAATCGGCTCGCCCGAGCCGAGCATCTTCGCCGAAGAAACCGCATCGGCGGCGCGCGATTCCGGAGGAGGCGCGCCGGCGAGGAGGGCGTGGAGGATCGCCGCGGTCGAATAGACGTCCCCCGTCTTGGTCGCCTTGCCGGAGACCCGCACTTCGGGCGCGAGGTAGGGGCCGAGGAGCCTCTGGACCGCCGGCGTCCGGTGCGACGCGAGCACGCCTTCCGACAGTCCGAACCCCACCAGCCGCGTCTCCCCCTCGTCGGTGATCTCGACGAAACCGGGCCACACGAGGCCGTGGAGCGTCCGCTCTCCGTCGATGAGGCTGTTGTAGGCGTGGTCGAGCCCGGTTGCGATCTTCTCGGCGATCAAGAGCGAGTGCTCGGGAGGAATCGGGAAGGGCTTCGCGCGGGACGCCTCCATCAGCGCATCGAGCGTGCGGCCGCCCGCCTCGCGGTACGCGAGGAACGCGTCCCCCTCGACGGAGTCGAGCTCGACGTCGCGGGCGATCGTCGGATTCTTCAGAAAGTCGTGAACCGCGCCGTTCTGCTCGATCGCGATCAGGATCGGCTCCGAGTCGAGGCCGGGCGCGTCGAACACCCGCAGCCGGAAGAACGCCTGGGCGTCCTCGATCTTTCGCGCGCGATAGACCTTGCCGAGCGCGTCCGCTCCGAGCTTTTCGGTCAGCAGATACGACCCGAACAGCCGCGGGATCAGCTCGTTTTCGGCCATGGGGGATGGTGCGGGGAAGGTAGCACGCGTCTTGGGCCAGCGTCAATGCGGCAGTGGCGCCGCTTCCGCGTCCGCCGCGTTCGCGCGGCTCTTCGCGATCATCGCGAGATGGTCCGCGTACGTGCGGGAAAAGTAGTGGCCGCCGTCGCCGCGCGCGACGAAGTAGAGATCCGCGCTCGGGGCCGGCGTCACGGCAGCCTCGAGCGCCGCCGCTCCCGGATTGCAGATCGGCCCGGGCGGGAGCCCGGCGTAGAGATACGTGTTGTAGGGAGAGTCGACCTCGAGATCCGACCGGCGAAGATGTCCCGTCCATTCGTGGCGCTCCTGGAGGGCGTAGATCACCGTCGGATCGCACTGGAGCCGCATCCCGAGCTTCAGGCGGTTCAGATATACCGCGGCGACGTGCGGGCGCTCGTCGGGAAGCGAGGTTTCCTTCTCGACGAGCGAGGCGACCGTCACCGCGTCGCGGATCGCGAGCCCGAGCCCCTCGGCGCGCCGCGCGAGCTCGGGCGTGAAGTGCCGCCGGAAGTTCTCGACCATTGTCGCGACGACCTCGCGGGTCGGCGTCGACCTCGTGACGACGTACGTGTCGGGAAACAGAAACCCCTCGAGATCGGGGGTCGGGAGCGGCGGCCCCGGAAGCAGGTTCGGCTCGCGCGACGCGCGGTGGAAGCCCTGCTCGGTCCCGATCCCCTGCTGGACGAAGAGCGCGAAGCATTCCGCGTTCGTCGAGCCCTCCGGAACGATGACGACGTGCCGCACGACCTCACCGCGTTCGAGCAGGTCGATCGCGCGGTCGAGCGTCTCGCCCGGCGAGAACGAGTATTCCCCCGCGCGGAGCGGCACGCCGTGCCGAAAGACCCGGTAGTAGATCTCGGCGAGGATGGCGTCGCGGGCGATTCCTTTCGCGTGCAGCGTTCGGAAGATCTGGCGCGTGGGCGTGCCGATCGGGAACTCGATCACGACGCGTCCGGCCGCGCCGGGCCGGCGCGGAGCGCGGATCCATCGATAACCGGTCGCCAGGGCGACCGTCGCGAGGAGCCCCAGAACGAAGACGATACGGCGTCCGCGATGCCGGCTCATCGTTCCCGTTCGCCGAGCCGATCGCCGCTCCGAGCCCGCGCGGAGAGGAAGTCCTCGAGGATCACGGCCGCCGCCGCGGCGTCCGTCTCCGAGGAGGGATACCGCTCGAGGGCCGCCCGCGACGTCAGGTGCTCGTCGACGAAGGCGACCGGAAGCGCGAGCGATTCCGACAGCTTCCGCGCGAAAGAGCGGACCCGGGGGGCCAGGGCGTTCTCCCGGCCGTCGGCGTGGTGCGGAAGGCCCACGACGAGGCCCTCCACTTCCTCCCGCCGGGCGAAGTCGGCGATTTCGTCGATGGCCCGGCGGTCGCTCGCCCGGCGCACCGTCCGCCGCGGGGTCGCGAGCGAGCCGGTCGCGTCCGAGGTCGCGAGCCCGATCCGCCGCTCTCCGAAGTCGATGGCGAGGTACCGCACCGAAAAAGAATAGCCGAGAAATCTGGTAAATTGCCGGGGAGGTCCGGCGGCGCCCCCGGCGCGCCGGAGAGGGGAACAATGGCGATCGAACAGGAAACCCGCGAGCCCGGGGTCGCGAAGCCGCCGCGGAGAGCCGCGGCCGCCGCATCGGCGAGGCCCGCATCGAACGCTCCGGCGGCACGCGCGGCCGACGCTCCGGCGAGACCCTCCCCGGAGGCCGCCCGGGAATGGTACCGGCTGATGCAGCTCGGCCGCACGCTCGACGACAAGGCCCCGAACTACTTGAAGCAGGGGCTCGGATGGAGCTACCACGCGCCGAATGCCGGCCATGACGGCATCCAGCTCGCTCTCGGCCTGACCTTCCGGCCCGGGCGAGATTACCTGTTCCCGTACTACCGCGACCTCACGACCTGTCTCGCGGCCGGGCTGACGGTCGAGGAGATCCTCTGGAACGGCATGTCGAAGGCGACCGACGTCGCCTCGGGCGGCCGCCACATGTCGAATCATTTCGCCAAACCCGAGATCGGGATCCAGAACACGTCGTCGGCGGTCTCGAACCACGCGCAGCACGCGGCGGGCCTCGGCCGCGCGGTCAAGTACTACGGCCGGGATTCGATCGTCTTCTGCTCGATCGGCGAGTCGTCGACGTCGGAAGGCTACTTCTACGAAGCCGTCAACGGCGCGAGCCGGGAGAAGCTCCCGGTCGTTTTCGTCGTCCAGGACAACGGCTACGGCATCTCCGTGCCGAAGGCGGAGCAGACCGCCAACGAGTACGCTTCCGACAATTTCCGCGGGTTCGCCAACGTCACGGTGATCCATGCCGACGGGACCGACGCGTTCGACTCGTTCCGCGCCATGCGGGAGGCGGTCGCCTGGGCGGCCGCGGGCCGCGGGTGCGCGATCGTCCACGCGACCTGCGTCCGCATCGGCCCCCACTCGAACTCCGACCGCCAGGAGCTCTATCGCTCGCCCGACGAGCTCGCGGCCGCCCGCGCCGCCGACCCTCTCCCGAAGCTCCGCCGCCGCCTGGTCGACGACGGATTGGCGACCGAGGCGGAGCTGTCGGCGATCGACGCGGAGAACGCCCGGGTCTACGACGAGGCGGCCGACCGCGCGCGGAAAGCCCCCGATCCCGACCCCGCCACGATCTTCGAGTTCGTCGTACCGGAGCCGTGGACGCCTTCCGACGCCGACGGGAACCCGGACGGAAGCGGCGACGAGCTTTCGCTGCTCCAGGCGTTGAACGCGACGCTCAAGGAAGAGTTCCGCGCCAACCCGGACACGTTCCTGTGGGGCCAGGACGTCGCCAACAAGGAAAAGGGCGGCGTCTTCAACGTCACGAAGGGGATGCAGCAGGAGTTCGGCGGGAAGCGGGTGCACAACGCGCCGATCGCCGAGGACTACATCGTCGGGACGGCGAACGGTTTCTCGCGCCTCGACGACAAGATCCGCGTGGTGATCGAGGGCGCCGAGTTCGCCGACTATTTCTGGCCCGCGGCCGAGCAGATGGTCGAGCTGTCGCACGAGTACTGGCGCACCCGCGGAAAGTTCTCGCCCAACGTCACGATCCGGCTCGCGTCGGGCGGCTACATCGGCGGCGGGCTCTATCACTCCCAGAACATCGAAGGATGGCTGACGACCCTTCCCGGGATCCGCGTCGTCGTCCCCGCGTTCGCCGACGACGCCGCGGGATTGCTGCGGACGGCGATCCGCTCGCGCGGCGTGACGGTGTATCTCGAGCCGAAGTTCCTCTACAACCTGCCCGCCGCGCGCGCGAAGGTCCGGCCGGGGTTCGCGGTGCCGTTCGGAAAGGCGCGGACGCGGCGCAGCGGCACGGATCTGACGATCGTCGCGTACGGGACGCCGGTCCATTTCGCCCTCGAAGCCGCCGCCGCGCTCGAGAAGGAGGGAAAGAGCGTCGAGGTGATCGACCTGCGTTCCCTCGTCCCGCTCGACATCGAGACGGTCCTCGCGTCGGTGAAGAGGACGAGCCGCGCGCTCGTCGCCCACGAGGACAAGGTGCACGGCGGGTTCGGCGGAGAGGTCGCCTCGCAGATCCAGCAGGCGGCGTTCGCCTGGCTCGACGCCCCCGTCGGACGCGTTGGCTCGACGTTCACGCCGGTCGGTTTCAGCCGGATCCTCGAGCGGGCAATTCTGCCGAGCGCCGAGAAGGTGCTCGCGGCCGCAAAACAGGCGCTGGAGTATTGAACCGGACTATTCTCTCTCTCGCGGGTCTCGCGACGTTTCTGACCGCGATCGTCGGCGCCGCGCAGCAGCTCGATTTTCCCGCCGCGGCGGCCGAAGACCCCGCGGCGCTTTCCCGGGCGATGCCCGGGTTGGCGAAAAAGGTCATCGCCGACTATCGAGACGACGACCGTACCCGTTATCTCGACAACCTGTTCCGGCTCCAGATGGTCGCCGGCGATTCTGTGGGCGCTGCCGAGAACCTGGCCCGGTTGCGCGCGCTGTCCGCCAACGGCAGCTCGCCCCGGGCCGTCGCCAAGGACGTGCCGTACGAGATCTTCCTGCGGGCCAGGCTCATTCAGGTCAGGGATGGCTCATCGTTCAACGCCTCCTTCGCGCGCGCTTTCCGGAAGACGTTCGCTGAACTGGACGACGAGGTTTCGGCCCTGGTCGCGAGAGCGATGAGTCCATATTCGGCGGGCATGAGCCTGCACGTTCCCATGGAGGAAGATCTGCGCGCGGAGCTCGCCCGGCGAAAGGGAAAGGCCGGAATTTCGCTGGCCGGCGCCCTGCGGTTGAGCCGCGCGTATCAGGTGGTGGAGACCTACCGGGCCATGGCTCCATTGACGGAATCCTTGATCGCCGAGGACGATCACCGGCGTTACGTCGTGGAGAGGGACCTTCCGGTTCGAGCTCCCGGCGGTTCGACGGTCTGCGCGCTCATCGTCCGTCCGAAAGCCTCATCCGGACGCCTTCCCGCGCTTCTCGAGTTCACGATCTACGCCGACGCGAACGAGAACCTGAGCGAGGCGCGGCGAGCGGCCTCGCACGGTTATGCCGGCGTCATCGGCCTGACGCGCGGCAAAGGTTGCAGTCCCGACAAGCCCGTTCCCTACCGGCACGACGGCGCCGATTCAGCGGCCCTCATCGACTGGATCGCCGCTCAGCCCTGGAGCGACGGACGCGTCGGCATGTACGGAGGCAGCTACTCGGGATTCACTCCGTGGGCGGCGGCCAAACACATGCCGAAAGGCCTCAAGGCGATGATGGTTGGGGCACCCGCGGCTCCCGGCATCGACGTGCCGATGGAAGGCAACGTGTTCTGGAACTTCGTCTACCCCTGGCCCTTTTACACGACCGACAATAAGACGCTCGACAACGCGACTTACTCCGACAGCACCCGCTGGGAGAAGTTGAACCACGACTGGTATGTGAGCGGCCGGCCCTACCGGGACCTCGACAGGATCGACGGAACGCCCAACCCCGTCTTCGACGAGTGGATCGCCCATCCGGAGTATGACGCCTACTGGCAGAGCATGATCCCGTACAAGAAGGAGTTCGCGCGGATCGACATCCCCGTCCTGACGACGGCCGGCTATTACTACGGGGGACCCGGCGCCGCCATTTACTATTTCCGCCAGCACCACCAATACAACCCGAAGGCCGAGCACTATCTCCTGATCGGTCCGTACGATCACTTTCAGGCCCAACGCGGGACGGTCGGGCTCCTCGGGGGCTTCTCGACGGTCCTCGCGGGATACCGGCTCGATCCGGCGGCGCAGATCGACATGGGAGAGCTGCGCTACCAGTGGTTCGACTACGTTCTTCGGGGTGGACCCAGACCCGCCCTCTTGAAGGACAACGTGAATTATGAAGTGACCGGGGCCAACGCGTGGAAACACGCCGCCTCGCTGGCGGCCATGGCGGATCACTCCTGGCGCCTCCACCTGAGCGCGGAGAAAGCCGGCAGGACCTACCGCCTGAGCGAGAAGAGCCCTTCCGACGCTGTCCTCACGCAGACCGTGCGGCTTGCCGACCGCACCGACGCGGATCGAAAGGCTCCGGGAGGCGGCGTCCAGGACAAGGCCGTCGACGTCGCGAATGGTCTCGAGTTCGTGAGCGATCCCCTGGACAAACCCATCGAGCTCTCCGGCCTGTTCTCGGGACGGCTCGATTTCGTCACGAACAAGAAGGACTTCGATTTCGAGATCGACCTGTACGAGCGGACCACGGCCGGCGACTACATCCAGCTCGCGCCTTATTGGGCGCGGGCCAGCAACGTCGCCGATCCCGCGCATCGCCGGCTCCTGACGCCGGGCAAGCGCCAGACCCTCGATTTCCGGAGCGTTCGATTGATGAGCCGCCGGCTCGCGCCGGGCAGCCGGGTCGTGGCCGTCTTGAGCGTCATCAAGGAACCGGGACGACAGATCAATTACGGAACGGGAAAAGACGTCAGCGACGAAACGATCGCGGACGCCACGGAGCCCCTGCGAATCCGATGGTTCGGCGACAGCGATCTCGACCTGCCGGTCGGGCGCTGAGACCTTCACGATATCGGCTCGTTCCCAGGATGGGGGACGCTCAACCCGGAGGATTTCCAGGACATCCCCGATCTGTCGGTCCACGACGGGACCTGATCCGGGAACCGCGCGATCACATCCTTTTCTGCCCACGGGCGGTACCATGTCGTCGATGGGCGATCTCGGCAGGCTTTTCGTCTTCGCGGGCCTCGCGCTCGCGGCGGCCGGAGCCGTTCTGCTGGTCGCGGGACGGCTCGGCGCCCGCCGGTTTCCGGGCACGCTCGTCGTCTCGGGCCGGCACGGAACGTTCGTCTTTCCCATCCTGCTCTGCGTCCTGCTGTCGATCGTGCTGACGATCGTCCTCTCGCTGTGGCGAAGATGAGAGGCCGGGGAGCGCTCCCCTCCCCGCCGCTATAATCGTTTCCGCCATGCCCGAGACCCCGGAGATCGACGCCCCGCTCGACCGCCTTCGCGAATCGATCGACGAGGCGCGCGAAGAGGAGCGCGAAGACCGGAAATTCCTCCGCCGCATCTCGGTCTCGACCGCGCTCATCGCCGTTCTCGCCGCGGTCGCGGCGCTCCAGGCGGGCGGGACGATCAACGAGGCTCTGCTCGAGAAGAACGAGGCGATGGCGGTCCGCAACGAAGCCTTCGATCTCTGGGCGCAGTACCAGGCCAAGGGAATCCGGTCGGCGTTGCTCAAGCAGGAGAAGCAGACCCTCATCTCGCTCGACCGGGTTCCGCAGGCGAGCCTCGACCAGGACATCGCGCGCTACCAGAAGGAGCAGGACGAGATCGCCGCCGACGCGCGGCGCCGCGAAGACGGCGCCCGCCGCCATTCGGAGGAGGCCGAACATTTCACGCATCGCCATCACCGGTACGCGTCGTCGGTCGCGCTGATGCAGGTCGCCGTCGCGCTGTCGGCGATCGCCGCCCTTTCGAAGAACCGCTCGCTGTGGGGCCTGTCGCTTCTGGTCGCCGTATGCGGCGCCGCGCTCTTCGCGGACGGGTTCCTCCTTCTCTTCTGAGCATGCGAACCCCTCGGCAGACCTTCACGGACTGGATGGTCCGGGTCCTGACGCGCCCGCGCCGGATGTATCGGCGCTACGGCGAGAACGACCTCGTGGCCCTGAAGAAACACATCCGGAGGGCGGACGTGATCCTGATCGACGGCGACCAGCGGGTGTCGCAGGCGATCAAGACGCTGACGACCTCCTCCTGGTCGCACAACTGCGTCTACATCGGCGACGAGATCCTCCGGCGGGACCATCCTCTGCGCCGCGAGGTCGAAGAGAAGTTCGGACGCGAGGCCCGGCATCTCGTGATCGAGGCGCTCGTGGACCAGGGCGTGATCGTTTCGCCGCTCTCGAAGTACGCCCGGTTCAACATCCGGATCTGCCGCCCGCACCGGCTGCGTCCGGAGGACGCGAGGATCGTCGTCGACGATCTCATCTCGAAGATCGGCCTGAAATACGACATCAAGAACTTCACCGACCTCGCCCGATATCTGCTCCCCTTCCATCTGATCCCGGCGCGGTTCCGCGAAGACGCTCTTCATCTGGGGAGCGGGTTGGCGACCGAGACGATCTGCTCCTCGATGACCGCCGCGGCGTTCCAGAAGGTCGGGTTCCCGATCCTGCCCGGCTACAAACCGGACCGGCCGAAGACGCCCGGCGAGCGGTTCAAGGCGGCGCTCCTCGGACGGCGCACCCGGCGGGCGTACACGGGGATCTTCCAGGCGCGCCACCCGACGCTCGTCGTCCCGCGGGATTTCGACCTGTCTCCCTATTTCGAGATCGTCAAGTTCAACGTGATCGAGGAAGGGAACTTCGACTATCGGCGGATGCGATGGGACGCCGACGACTCGACCATGAGCGCGACGCTGCCGGATGTTTCGGTGAAGATTTAGTCGAAAGGCAGAAAGTCGAAAAGTCGAAAAGTCGAAAAGTCGAAAAGTCGAAAATACACGACATTTGGTGCCCACTCCGCGACGGGGAACCGTTGGCTGGAGACGGCGATGGGCACGCCAGCTTCCGGCCCTGCGACCCTGAAGGACAGCCGAGAAGGAGGTCCGCGATCTTGAGAGGCAGCAAGCGATCGGGCGCACACAATGCCGGAAGCGCGGCGACCATCCGATGACCTCTCCCTTGGGGAGAGGAAGCCGCATACTCGCGGCAGGTGAGGGCCCCGCGTCAGGAGGCGCGAGCCGTGCTGCCGTTACAACTCGCCGGCGGCGACCTCGACCAATTCTTCCGGCCGGATATGAGCCTTGACGGCCGCGTTCACCTGCTCCCGCCCGATCGCGTCGACCATCGACGGGAACGCGTCGAGATATCCGACGCCCAACCCGTACGTCTCGGCCATGTCGAGAGCGCCCGAGATCCCGGAGTTCGACGCGAGGTCGACCTTGAACTTCCCCGTGCGCGAGCGCTTCTCGTCGGCGAGCTCCTTGTCCGTGATCCCGCCGGTGAGAAACTCCGACAGGACGGCCCGCGACGAAGCCACGGCCCGTTTCAGGTTCGCCGGAGCGACCGTCAGGGAGATCGCGAACGGGCCGGAGAAGCGCCCCGCGGACATCCGGGCGTTGATGCCGTACGTCAGCCCCTCCGTGTCGCGCACCCGCAGCCCGAGCCGGGAGGAGAGCGTCGACTGGCCGAGCGCCGCCACGCCGAGAGTCGTCGCGAGAAAGTCGGGATCGGTCCGCCGCAGGCGCGAGTCGTGGGCGAGGAGCACGTCGGCATTGACCTTTTCCTTCATGCGGACGATCTCGGAGCGCGTTTTCGGCGGCAGGACGGCCGGGACCTCGAGCGGCGGCGCCGCTCCCCCCGGAAGCCGGGAGAGCCGTTGCGCGAGGTCCGCCGCCGCCTCTTCGCGATCGAGGTCTCCGACGATCGCGAGGACGAGCGTCGAGGCGCGGTAGAAGCGCTCGTGGAACGCGTGGAGCTCGTCGGCGGTCGCGCTCTCGATCGCGGCGACGATCTCGTCGGCCGTCTCGGCGAAGTACGGATGGCCAGGGGGGTAGATCAGACGCGACGCCGCCGTCGAGGAGCGCCACCCGGTCTGGTCGGAGAGCTGGCGTACGGCGCCCGTGAGGCGCTCCTTCTCGCGCGCGAGCTCGTCGGGAGGGAACGACGGCTCGGCGAGCATCTCGACGAGCGCATCGAAGGCGAGCGGCCGGTCCCGGGAGAGGCAGGAGAGCGAAATGTCCATCGTGTCGGGATCGCCGCCGGAGGCCGAGAACGAGATCGAGACCCCGCGGTTCTCGAGCTCGCCGGCGAGCTCGAGCTTGGAGCGCCGCCGCGTGCCTTTCTCCAGCATCTGGGCGGTGAGCGCCGCGAGGACCGGATTGGACTGCGGAGAATGCGCCGAGCCCGCGCGGAGCGTGCCGGAGAGCGCGAGCGTCGGGTTGAAATGGTTCTCGAGAGCGAGGATCGTCGTGCCGTTTTCCGCTTCCCGGCGGTGGGTGCGCTCGGCGAACGTCTTCACGCGGCCTCCGCTTCGATTTTCGGCACGAACCAGCCGACCGTCGCGAAATCCTCGTGGAAGTACGTCCGGGCGACCCGCGCCACGTCGGCGGCGGTCACTTTCTGGATGTTCTCGAGGTAATCGACGTACCAGTGCCAGTCGGCGACGGCGATCGCCTCGGTGAGGCTCCCCGCCACCTGGTCGGTCGTGTCGCGCTCGAAGATCACGTCCGCCTCGATCTGGTTGACCGCCTTCTGGACCTCGTCCTCCGTCACGCCGTCCCGGACGACGGCCGCCACCTGATCTCGGAGGATCTTCTCGGCGCGGGCGTGCGGGGTCCCCGGCGCGAGCGCCGCGAACATCGAGAACAGGGCCGGATCGCGCAGCTGCCACGAGATCGCGTTGACGGAGATCGCGAGCGAAGGCTCGACGAGCGCCTGGTAGAGCCGGGAGGTCATGCCGCTCCCCAGGACGTTGCCCAGCACCGCGAGCGGGTACGCGTCGGGGTGCGACGCCGAGACCGACCGGAACGAAAGCGCGACCCAGCCGATCTGTCCCGCCCGGCGGACGATGAACCGCCGCTCCCCCTGCTGCGGCGGCTCCTCCGTGTACGTGCGCGGGATCGGGTGCGCCGCCCGCGGGATCGCGCCGAACTGCGCGTCGATCCGCGCGAGCGCGTCGGCCTCCTCGAAGTCCCCGATCAGGATCGCCGTCGCGTTGTCCGGGTGGTAGAACGTGTCGTAGAACTCCTTCAGCCGCGCCGTCGACATCCCTTCGATGTCGCTCTTCCAGCCGATCGTCGGATGATGGTACGGGTGCTCGCGGAAAGCGACGGCGAACGTCTCCTTGTACATCACCTGGAACGGGCTGTTCTCTCCCCGCTCGAACTCGTTTCGGACGACCGTCATCTCGGGGATCCGGTCGCCGTCGCGGATGAACGAGCCGCGCATCCGGGACGCCTCGATCCGAAGCGCGAGCTCGATCTGGTCCGACGGCACGGTCTCGAAGTAGTTCGTGCGGTCGAACCACGTGGTCGCGTTGAACCGGGCGCCGACGGACTCGAGCGTGGCGGCGATCTGCGTGCCGCGGTCCCGGTTGAACTCCGCCGTTCCCTTGAACATCATGTGCTCGAGCAGGTGCGTCGCTCCCGTGTGGCCGACCGCCTCGTGGCGCGAGCCCACTCGGTAGACGACGCAGAACGTCGCGACCGGCGCGATCCGGTTGGCGAGCAGCAGCACCTGCAGGCCGTTGACCCGCAGCCGGAGCTCCCGGATCTCCCCCTTCTCCTCGATGAAATCGAACGCCGGATGCGGCGAAGCCGCTGTCGCCATCGTGCCTCCTGGTCGTGTGGAAAAAGAACGGGAATCAGCTCCCGCCGGCGATGTCCTCTCCCCCGTCGACGCCGATCACGTTCCCGGAGATCCATCGGGTCTCGCCGGCGCAGAGCGCCACGAGCGCGCCGGCGACGTCCTGCGGGGTCGTCAGCCGTCGGGCGGGGTGAAAGGCGAGGACCCGCTGGATCATCGCCTCGTTTCCGGGGATTTTCCGGAGCGCGGGGGTGTCGGTCACGCCGGCCCGAATCGCGTTGGCGCTGATGTTCTTCGGCGCGAGCTCGACGGCGATCTGGCGGATGTGCGACTCGAGCGCGCACTTGGCGGCCGAGACCGCGCCGTAGGCCGGCCAGACGATGTGGTCCCCCGCCGAGGTCATCGCGAAGATCTTCGCGGACTCGGCGAACAGGTCGTTCAAATAGAGGTCCTGCGTCCAGTAGACGAGGGAGTGCGCCATCACGTCGAGGGTCATCTCCATCTGCGGCTTGGCCATCGACGCTTCCCGGGTCTCGCCGAAGAAGGGCTTCAAGGTGCCGAACGCGAGCGAGTGAAGCAGCACCGTGACCCGCTTCGATTTCTCCGTTTCGGCGAGCGCCTTCTGGATCTCGGCGACAACCTCGGCGCGTTTGCCCTCGTCGGCCGCGTTGACGTTGTAGAACTCGGCGCGGACGCCCTCCGCGCGGATCGCCGCGATGATCTCCTCGACGTGCGGAATCGTCGCCTTCCGGTCGAGATGGACGCCGAAGATGCTCCACCCTGCGGCCGCGAGCGCTCGCGAGCAGGCCTCGCCGAACCCCGACGAGGCCCCCAGGACGAGCGCCCAGCCCCTGTTGTTATCGGTCATGGCGTCGACAGTCTATCGCACGTCTCTGGGAGAGGACAGTCTACGGAAATCGTCCGGCGATTCCCGCAGCCCTGCGACAACGGCGAATCAGAATCACTGAGCATCCAGCGCTTACTTAGGAACTCGCGGCGGCGATGGACGATCAGGCGCGGCGCTCCCACGGCGACGCGAGAGGACCGTTTCAGTTTTGAACCGGGCGGAGGCGCGGCCGGGGGCGAGCCAGACGTGCACCCACAGACCGCCGGCCCCGAAGGCGTACTGACGGCCCGCACGTCGAGCCGCCGGCCGGTGGCACGCGCCCTCCTTCGCTGAAGCTTCGGCGCGATCCTATTGGCATCGACAGCCGCTGCGGCCCGCGCGAACTCACAACCGATCGCGCCGTAGCTCGTCAGAGCGGAGGCGGACCGGCTCGATCTTGTCGCGCCGTAGCCTCGGCGAAGGCGGATGCATCGCCGCGCTTGCCTACGGTATGTAGCCGCGCATCGTCTGTCGTTTCGGGACAAGCTGAAAGCGCGACGAGGCGCGAGCCCGGCGGGATGCGGGCGTCCGACCCGCGGCCGCGGCGTACCGATGAGCGTACGGTAAGGCCGCGGGTCGCGGCGCACGCGCCCGCCCGGCTCGATGCATCGCCGCGCTTGCCTACGGTATGTA
>DATFVB010000293.1 GCA_035260525.1 Thermoanaerobaculia bacterium | reverse complement strand
GGCTGCGCGATGCGGGGCTGGTTCGGGTTGTCGAAGTCGATCGTGATGCGCCGGAGCGCGCTCCACTGCGTCCACGTCACGTCGGCGAGAAGCGCGAGATTCCGCGAAACTCCCTGATCGGCCGAGAGCGACACGGAGGCGGGCATCGGGAGCGGGGCGTCCGCGTTCGTGTTCTGGAAGACCGCGCCGTTGCCGGTCAGCGGCGCGGCGTCCTCCGGCACCCGGAAATGCGCCGAGCCCGAGATGTCGTGGACGGTCTTCGAATGGAACGCGAGGCCGATCTTCGTCGACGCGCAGGGCTTCCAGAGCGTCCCGAGGTCGAAACCGACGGCCCACGCGGTTCCGCCGATCCGCACCTTCCCGTCGTCCTGCTGCGGAGCGAGACCGAGACCGGACGCCGCGCCGAAGGACCCGAAGTCGATCATCTCAGAGAAGACGCCGCGCGAGTACTGGACGTCGACGCCGCCGCCGACGGACCAATGGTCGTCGAGGCGCCAAGCGAGCGACGGATTGAGGTTGTAGACGAGCAGGGTCGTCTCGGTCGCCTGGTAGCGGCCGCGCCAGCTCTCGTCGTAGTTCGTTCCGAGCCCAAACGGCGTGTTGAAACCGATCCCGGCCCAGACGGCGTCTCCCACCCGTCGGACCGCGTAGAAGCTCGGCACGACGACGACTTTGCCGGCGCCGGTCGTCCGAGGGCCCGTGAGCGGCTGGCCCAGGATGCTCCTCGACCCGTCGTCGCGGGTGTCGATCGAGAGGTCGATCACAGGCACCGCCACGGTCGCCGTCCACTTGGACGAGAGCTCCGTCATCCCCGCCGGGTTGAACCACACGGTCGACGCGTCCTCCGCCGAAGCGGCGTTTCCGGCGTAGCTCGTCTCGAGCTGCTTCGCCCCCATGACCTCCAGCTTCCATCCTCCCCCCCGGGCCGTGCTCGCGGCCGCGAGAAGCGCGATCGCCAGGGCCGTCCGGAACGGGAGCCGCGGGGTTCGACCGTGCATCGTGTCCTCCTCGCTCACACGAGCCGCGCGAGCGTCGCCTTGCGGCGCCACGGGCTCTTCTCTTCTCCGACGATCTTTCGCGGGACGCCGGCGAGCGCCCGCGCGGCCTGCATTCCCGCCATCACCGCGGACTCGACCGCGCCGCCCAGCCCCGTGAAGATCCAGTCTCCCGCGAGCGCGAGGTTGTCGTATCCCGACGTGTCCGCCTCGAGCCGGTACCGGTTGGTCCCGGGGAGATCGAGCACGTATCGCTCGCTCGGCGTGTAGTTGGCGCGCGCGTACTGGTGCGCGAACCGCTCGGGGCCTTAGACGCCCGACGGATCGACGAGCAGATCGAAGCGCAGCCGGCCCGGATCGGCCGGATCGACCGCGCCGGGGTAGAGATGCCCGACGCAGGAGGCGCACCAATCGGCGGCGTTCCTCCACGCGGCGTCGCTCTGCCCTCTTCCGAACGCCGGGTCCTTCCCGTGCGGCAGCGTCTCCGGCGTCTTCATCGGCCCGCAGAAGTAGACGATCGCGCCGGGCCGTTCCTGCGGCGGCCAGAGCTCCCGCGGAATCACGCCCGACATGTCGGACCAGCTCTCGAGCGGCTGGCCGTAGCCGGTGCCGGTCGCGTTGCCTCCCTGCCAGCCGAGCTCCGCGACGTCCGGCTTCCACCAGAGCTGCAGCGCCTGCGTCTGGATCGTCGAGAGCCGGTCGATCATCTCGCGCCACTCCGGGCGCTGCGCCGAGAGCGCCCGGCAGATCGACGGAAACGCGCCGATCGAGATTCCGAGCACCGCGGCGTCGAAGTCGCGGCCCGCGACGAGCTCGACGACGCCGACGTCGTCCCAGTCGGTCCAGGGATCCTCGAGGTTGGCGTGCCGCTCCTCGAGCTCGCGCGCCTGCGCGGGATCGATCTGCTCGACGAGCGGCGCCGACGGCCAGCTCGGGAGGTTCGCCGGGCGGACGAGCGGGTCGTACTCGGGCACGCACAGATCGACCTGCCGCGCCATCACGATCCGGTCGATCGATCGCCCGTCCTCCGAAGGGATGAGACCGGTCACGCGCCGGAAGAACTCGAACCGGACTCCGTTTCGCCGGCAGAGCTCGTAGAGCGGGGCGAAGACGGCGTCTCCCATTCCCGACTGCATTTTCCAGAAGAGCCCGCCCTTGTAGGCCCCGATCAGCCGCAGGAGATGGGGCAGGGCCATCCCCGCGCTCATCCGCGGACACGCGGGATCTCCTCCCTCGTAGGCGAAGAAATAGTCGTAGTAGCCGCGCAGCGGCGCCGACTGCAGCGCGAGATCGGAAGCGCCGTGCCGCCCGAGCCACTCGGCGAAATCGTACTCGTCGACGGCCATGAAGCCGTCGAAGAGGACTCCGTCCACGGCGATCCCCCGGACCATCGCGACGAGGCAGTCGGCGAGGATGTAGAGGCGGCGCGCCGCGCTGCTCGAGAGGATCTCGTCCATCCACTCGCGTTCGATCCAGTCGTGGAACGACGCGACGAGCCTCGCGACCGCGTGGTGCTCGATCGCGCGGTGGCTATGGGCCGGGCGCGAGGCGAGATCGTGCGCCTTCGCCTGCGCCGCTTCGAGGAGCGACGCCGGCCGGCCGTCGATCGCCGCGGAGACGGACGGGCCCGCGGCATGGAGGCCCGCGCGCACGTTCGCGCCGATCGGCGCCCCGGCCGCCGGGTCCTGGGCCGCATCGCGGACGGCGGGATGCGGGAAGCCTTCGATGATGTCGCGGAGCCAGCCGACCATCATCTCGACGTACTCCCAGACCGTCGGGAACTCCCCTCCTTCCCCGGGGATCCCGTCCGTGGCCGGGGCCTCGACCGGCCAGTCGATCCAACGGCCGTCGATCCACTCGGTCCAGACGACGTAGTTGTGCGGGTGAAAGGCGTCCGTCCAGGTGCGGAGCGGGCAATCCGGAGGGCGATCGAGGGCGCCGTACGTCTCCTGCATCAGGTGGAAGGCGTTGTAATAGAAGCCGCCCCAGACGTGGAGGCCGTGCTCCTCGATCCGCTCGAAATACGCCGCGTTCCTTCCGCTCGCGCCCTTTCCGCCGAGCCGCCACCCCATCTGGTACACGGTGACCTCGAGCTTTTCCCGCAGCTCCGGAGTGCTCGACAGGTAGTAAGCGGCCGTCATCGCGCCGCAGCCGCCGCCGAGGATCGCGACTTTCTTGCGTCCCGTCACGAGAGCCCTCCGATGACGGGGATCCGCACGCCCGAGAGCGCGGAGGCCGCGTCCATGCCCGCCATGACCGCGGCCTCGACGCAGCCGGCGTTGATCGACGTCTTCACCCAGTCGCCGGCGAGAAAGAGGTTGGCGTACCCGGAGTCGCCCGCGCGCAGGCGATAGCGCGACGTGCCGGGAAGCGAGAGCACGTAGCGTTCGGTCGGGTCGATGTTGACGCGCCGGTACTGCGCGAGGAGACGCGCCTCGCCGCTTCCTCCCGCCGGATCGAAGAGAGCGCTCCAGTCGAAGCCCCCGGCGGCCGGGCCGGTCCGCGTCCAGATGCGCCCGGCGTTCTGCTCGAGCCAGGCCGCCGCAGAATTCGTGAATCGGTCGAGCTCCTGCCCGGGAAACGTCGGATCGGAGAAGGGCGGGATCACGTCCGCGTCCGGGAACTCGCCGCACAGGTACGCGAGGAAGCCGGGAGCGGATCCCGCCGGCCAGTCCTCGCGCGGCAGCAGGAAGCTCATGTCGGCCCATGTGTTCAGGTCCTGCGCGTAGGCGGAGCAGATGCGGGGCGTCGCCGTCGCGCCGATGCCCGCGGCATCGCCCGAGAACCAGAGCTGGAGCGCCGCGGTCTGGACCGTCTGCACCTGCGTGAGCATCTTCGCGAGCGGACCGCCGGCGGCGAGGATCTCGGGCGCCGCGTCGCGCACGGCGGCGAGCGAAAGGCCGAGGATCACCGCGTCGAAATCCTTCCCCGCTTCCAGAGAGGCGGGTTTTCCGGTCCAGGGAGTCCAGGCTGACTCGAGGTTGATCTTCCCCTCCTGGAGCGCCCTCCCTTCCGCGAGCTGACCGTACAGAGGCTCCGACGGCCACGCCGGGACGCCCTTGACCCGGATCAGCGGGTCGTAGTCGCCCTGATTCGGATGCGCCTGCTCCAGGAGGTCGATTCGGGCGATCGCCGTCCCGTCGGTCGACAGGGCGAGGTTCGTGACCTTGTGGAAGAAGGCGAACCGGACGCCGCGATCCTTCAGAACGCGGTAGAGCGGAGCGAAGACGATGTCGCCCATGCCGGCCTGCATCTCCCAGAAGAGCGCCCCCTTGAAGGTGAAGAAGAGGCGGAGCACGCCGTGCATGGCGGTGCCGGCTTCGAGCTGCGGGTCGGCGGCCCGGCCCTTGAAGAACCCGAACACGTAGTCGTAGATGCCGCGCACCAGGGCGGAGTCGATCGTCTCGGGCGCCGCGCCGTGCTTGCCGAGCCACTGCCGCCAGTCGATCCCGTCGATGACGTGAAAACCGAAAAAGATGACGCCGTCGACGATCATCCCCCGGATCGTCGCGTGCGCCAGATTGAGGAGGAGCGCGATTCGCCGGAGCCCGTCGTCCTCCGGCGCCGCCGCGCGCCGCTCGGCCAGGCGCTGCTCGGCCTCGTCGACGAGATAGAGCAGGTCGTGGTGGTCTCGCGCGAGGTGCCGCGCCGGATCGGGATCGAGCGTGCCGGCGAACTTCTTCGCGGTCACGAGGATGTCGTGGGCGGAATGGGACGCGAGCGGCGGCGGCGTCCCCGGCTCGTGCTCTTGCGCGAGGATCTCGCGCAGGCCCGCCCGCTCGAAACCGCGGACGACGAACCGCTCGATGCGCTGCCAGAGCGTGGGCGTTCCCGGGACGGGCGCGTGCGCCGCGATCGCCTCGGTCGATCCGGATTCGAGCTGCTGGATGATCCAGTCGAGGATGAGCTGGACGTAGTCCCAGAGCGACGGGATCTCGCCGCCCGTCCCGGGAACGGCGGCGTTTTCCGGGAACGTCATCGGCCAGTCGACCCAGCGGCCGCCGACCTGCTCGTAGATCATGACCTCGCTGTGCTTCTTGAACGCGTCCTGCCATCCGCGGATCGGGTTCTCCGGGTCCGGCGCAAGCGCCCCGTAGGCCCGCTGCATCATTCGGAAGCCGTTCTCGTAGAAGCCGGCCCACACGTGAAGCCCGTGCTCCTCGATCCTTCCTCCCGCCGGGAGATTTCGCCCGCTCGCGCACTTGCCGCCCAGCCGCCAGCCGATCTGGTGGACGGTGATCTCGTACTTCTCTTCCCAGCCCGGGAGCTCGGTCAGCGCCCAAACGGCGGAGAGCGCGCCGCATCCGCCGCCCAGCACGGCGATCTTCTTTTTTCCGGAATCGGCATCCGTCATTTCTTCTCCGTTTCCTTTTCGTCCGGGTTCCAGCCGACGATTTCCGCGGGCCAACCGCCGATGGCCCGCGACGCCGCGAGCCCCGCCATCACGGCGGCTTCGACGCAACCGGCGTTCAATCCCGTCCTGACCCAGTCCCCCGCCAGATAGAGGTTCTCGAACCCGGAGCCGTCGGCGCGAAGCCGGCGCTTCGTGCTTCCGGCGAGCGACTGCACGTACAGCTCCGAAGGGTCGATGTTCGCGCGCGTGTACTGTGACTCGAGCGCGGCGCGGCCGGTCGCGACGTCAGGTGCGCGGCTCGGCGCCTCGTCCGGTGCGTCGCTCGCCGCGACGTCAGTCGCGCGGCTCGACGCAACGTCATCATTCGCGCAGCTCGACGCCGCGCCCGTCCCGTAGAGCAGCGTCCAGTCGAGGCCGGCCGGGTTGCCGACGGCGAAGGCCTTCGGGAGGATCGGCCCGGCCGCGCTCTCGAGCCACGTCTGCGCCGTCTGGAGCACGCGCTCCTCTTGCGCGGCGGGGTAGGACGTGTCCGACGGCGGCGGCCCGGACCCGCCGGGCTTCGGGCCGCAAAAGTAGAGGATCGTGCGGGGGCCGTCGGCCGGCCAGTCCTCCCGGGGAAGGAGCTCGCTCATGTCGGCCCACGTGTCGAGGGGCTCGGCATACGTCCCGGCGACGACGCCGGGCTGCGCGCACCCGAGCGCGGAAAGCTCCGGACGCAGCCAGAGCTGCGCCGCCTGCGTCTGGACCGTTCCGACGGCGCCGACCAGGTCCTTCCACGCGGAGCTCGCCTCGACGAGCTCGGCGCCGATCTCCGGCAGCGCGCCGAGCGATATACCGAGCACGACGAGATCGAAGTCCGTCCCCCGGCGGAGCTCGCGCGTCTCGACCGGCGGCCACCCGTTCCAGCGCGACTCGAGGTCGATCCCGCGCCGGCGGAGCTCCTCTCCCTGCGCGAGCTGGCCGTAGTCGGGCTCGCTCGGCCAGCAGTCGAGCCCCTTGACGTTTCGAAGGGGCTGATACCCGGAGATCCCGGGAGCGAGGCTCGCCTGGCGGGCCACGCGGATCGTTGCGACCGAGCGCCGGTCCGCCGAGAGCGCGAGCTTTTCGACCTGGTGGAAGAACTCGAACTTCACCCCGCGCCGCCGGAGGACGTCGTAGAACGGGGTGAAAACGGTGTCTCCCATCCCCGCCGCCATCTTGAACATGACGGCGCCCTTGTAGGTGAAGGCAATCCGGAGAGCGATCTCGAGAGCGGTCCCGGCGGCGATGTTCGGCCGCGCGAGGTCCCCATTCTCGTACGCGAAGCAGAGGTCGTAGATCTCCCGCACGGGCGCGGAGGCGAGCGTCGTCTGCGACGCGCCGTGCCGCGCGAGCCAGGCGCGGAATTCGAAATCGTCGATCGAGACGAACCCGCGGTCGAGAACGCCGTCCCGCAGGATCCCGCGGATCGCCGCGATCCCGAGATCGGCGAGGAGGACGAGCCGGCGAATGCCGTCGTCGCGCTCGGCGAGCGCGAGCGCGGAGGAAAAGAGCCGCCCGATGAAGCCGTCGAGGGCCGAGATCAGGGTCTCCCGGTCGCCCGGCCGGTGGTTCTCGGGAGCCGGCATCGACCGGACCCGGGCGTGCGCGAAATGCAGATGCTCGACGAGCCACGCGAGCCAGCGGCAGGCGTGGTCGTCTCCCGCGGCGCACGCCTTCGAGGTCGCATTCGCGCGGACGAAATCGACCGCGTCGCCCGACACGGGCGCCGGCTCGCCGCCGCCGGGGAACCCGCGGAGGATCTTCTCGACCTCTTCCTCGTGCCGCGGCCCGACGAGCGACTGGACGAGCCACCGGAGGAGCATCTCGACGTACTCCCATGCCGTGGGAAGCGCGCCGCCCTCTCCCGGCACCCCGCCGTTGACCGGCATTTCGATCGGCCACTCGACCCAGCGGCCGCCGACGAACTCGCACAGCATCGCGAGGCTGTGAGGCCGGAAGGCTTCGTCGACGGTCGCGAGCGGCGCGCCCTTCGGCCGCCCGAGCTCCTCGTAGCACGCGCGCATCGTCCGGAAGGCGTTCTCGTAAAAGCCCATCCAGATGTGCAGCCCGTGCTCCTCGATCCGTTCCCCGTGCGCCGCGTTTCGGCCGCTCGCGCCCTTGCCGCCCAGCCGCCATCCCATCTGGTAGACGGTGATCTCGAAATCGTCCCGCCAGCCCGGACGGGAGGTCAGGCCGTAAGCCGCGGTCATCGCGCCGAGACCGCCGCCGAGAATCGCGATCTTCTTCATGTCCTCTCACTTCCGGCGGCCGGGAGGCACGAACAGGCCATCGGATACGAAAGCGTCCAGGGAACCTCGATGTGGAAGGCGCCGAGCGGCGAAGCGTCGATCCCGGGCACCCGGAAGTCCTTCGCCGGCATTCCCGGGAGATACGCGTCTTCGACGTCGATCCGTGCCTCGATCGGCCGGAGGATCGCCTTCTCCAGCTCGAAGGTCATGATCGAGCAGAGGATCGGTCCGAAGAAGAGCTTCCCGAGAAACGGCTGGCAAAACGCCGGAGCCACCGCGGCGAAGTTCGGGAAGTCGGAAACCGGCCCCGGCTTTCCCCGCGGGTCGAAGCGGCCGGAAACGATCGGCCGCCCGGAGAGCAGCGAAGCCACGCGGTACTCGCCCGCCGTCTCGTCGATGCGCGCGCGCACCTTGTCGTAGCCGTAGACCCATCCGAGCATCACGAAGATCCAGTCGTCGAGATAGAGGCGCGGCATGAAGGAGTATTCGCCCCGGTACGAGTCCTTCGCCCGCCGTTGGGCGGCGCGCGTGTAATCCAGGAACGGCACCGCCGTGATCATTTCGTGGTACGACCCGCCCCGGATCGGAAGGATCGCCGGATGCACGCCGCTGTGGCGGCCGAACATGAAGAGCAGCGGATGTTCTCCGCGGGGCGCGAGCGTCTGGGGCCCGAGTGTGACGCCCCGCGGCAGCATCGCGCGGACGTCGTCGAGAGGAAAACCCACGACCGCGCAGTCGCTGCGGTACGTGCCGACGGCCCCGACGGCGGTCCCGCTCAATCCGGAAACCCCGTGACGTGCATGCGCGTCATCTTCGCGGGGTTCTCGACGCCCTGCGCGCGGAGCTCGCCGTCCGCCCGCTCGACCATTCGCGCGCCCTCTTCGCCTTTTTCGATCTCGCCGAGCCGCCGGCGCGCGGCGGACGCGTAGCTCAGCATGCCCGCCTCGTCGAACCCCGCCGCTGCGGCCGAGAGAAGCGCGGCCGCGGAAACACGATCCCCCGCGAGCGCCGCCGCTCCGGCGCGGAGCGACGCCGCCATGGGCGCCGCCCACGGAATCCCTTCGCGGGCGATCCGGCGCGCGTCGGACAGCGCGGCCCGGATCGACGGACGAGGATCGGCCGCCGCGAGCGCCGCCGCGAGCGCGCTCCGCCCGCGAAAATGGCGGAGCACGATCCTCAACACCTGGATCCGGAGCATCTGCGAACGCTTCACCGCGACCCACTGCCCCGAGATGCGATTCCACGCGGCGCCGCCACGGCCTTCGTAGAGGTCGATCAGCGTGTCGCTCATGAGAGCGGTCAGGTCCTGGAGATGAAAGCCCTCCGCCGACCACATCTCGAGAGAACGTCGCACCGCCGCCCGTGCCCCCTCGGGATCGTCGGCCGCCAGCCGCGCGTGGGGCTGCATGAACGTGCCGAGGTTCGTCTGAACGTAGAGGTCGCCGCGCTCCTCGGCTTCGCGCGCCAGCTGCGCCGCGCGCCCGCTCATTTCGGCGAACTTGCCCTGGTAGACGAGGGCCCACAGGGAGAAGGTGTGCGCGGTGTCGAGCTCCCACGTCACGCCCGTGCACCGGTCGCGAAGGATCGACTCCGCCTCTCCCAGGAGCGGCACGGCGGCCGCCCATCGGCCCATCGTGAACTCCGCCACGCCCCGCGCCATCGTGGCCATGGCGATCGGATGCGGGTTCCCGACCCGGCGCGCGAGGCCGTCCGCCGCGTCGAGGAGCTTCCGGGTGCGCTTCCACCCCGGGCTCCCGTCGTTGGAGCTGTGCGCCGCCTCCCACGCCAGAGCGCGCGCGATCCGCGCGGGCTCTCCGGCGCGCAGCGCGAGAATCAGGTTGCGCGTCTGGAACGACGCGCCGGCGATGATGTCGATCATCGACAGGCCCGCCGAGGCGGACCAGGTCACGTCGCTCTCGCGCAGGACTTCGGGAGGGATCGCACGCTCGTCCCGCTCCCGAAACGAGAGTCCGCGCAGGCGCAGGCGCGCGCGGCGCGCCAGAAGAGAGACGAGGACCGCGCCGGGCTTCTCGGGAAGCGTCATTCCCATGCGGCCGAGGAGCTCGCGCATCGCCGCGCGGCCCTCGCGGACGTGCCCGCTGACGCAGTACTGGTAGGCCGCGCGCCGGAGCAGCTCGAGCGCGTCGGCCGGGCCGGCCTGGGCCTCCGCCTCGCGGTACACGCCCGCGGCTTCCGCGCCGCGGCCGGCATTGGCGAGGGCGTCGCCGAGGGCCGTTCGGAGCTTTCGCCCTTCCTCGCCCGCGGCCGGCCGCAGGGAGAGAGACAGGCGATAGAGGTTCGCGGCGCGCTCGAAGGCGAGGGTCTCGGCCGCCGCGGCGGCGGCCTGCGCGTAGTACGCGCCCGCGCGTTCGCGTTCCCCCGCCTCCGCGAGGTGGATGGCGAGCGTCTCGGGATCGTAGCCGCCCGCGCTCTCCAGGGCGACGGCGAGGGTCCGATGGCGCTCCGAGCGCTCGGAAGGCGCGAGCTGGGCGACGACCGCCTCCCGGATCCGGTCGTGATACGTCTCGACGCTGTCGCGATCGGAGGGACCCGTGCTCCGGACCATGTGCCCCTTCCGCAGAAACGTGAGCGCCCCGACGTCGGCCGACGGCATGGCCGCCGCGCGATAGGCGTCCCCCTGGCGGAGCGGCCGTCCCGAGACCGAGATGATCTCGAGGAGCCGGCGCGTTTCTCCCGGAAGCGCGTCGAGACGCCGGCGCAGGACCTCTTCGAGCGAGATCGATGGCTCGGCGGCGCCGGGTCGGACGAGCTCGGCTCCCTCGCGGACGTACTGCACCAGCTCGTGCACGAAATACGGGATGCCGCCCGACTCCCGGGCGATCTCCTCGGCGAGGCGGTGCTGGCGCGGGGTGTCCTCGCCGAGCATCTCGAGTGCGAGCGCCCGCGCCTCTTCCTCCGTGAGCGGGTCGACCTCGAGGGTGCGGCGCGCCACGTCCGCCGTCCCTTCGGGAGGGCCCGCGAGGAGACGCTGCAGGCTCGGGCTCGCCTCCGCGTACTCGCTCCGGTAGATGCCGAGGAGGAGCAGGATCGGCGGATCCGGCGGGCGGAGGAGCTCGCCGAGAAGCGCGGCGCTGTCGAGATCTCCCCACTGGAGATCGTCGATCGCGAGCACCAGCGGGCGACGGTCCCCGAGGCGCGCCAAAAGCTCCTTCAACGCCCGGAACGCGCGCCGGCGGAGCTCCTGCTGGTTCGGGATCTCCGCCTCGCGTCCGGGAGCTTCCTCGATCGCCTCGATCCGGCGAAGCACGGGAAAGATGCGCACGAGCGCCCGCACGTCCCGCGGGAGGACGGCGGCGACCTCGGACTTCGGAAGCCCTTCGAGGAACTGGCTCAGGTCGTCGACGAGGCTGTCGATCCCCTTGTAGGGCACCCATTCCGCCTCGTAACAGCGGCCGCGGAGAGTCAGCGCGCCGTCATGCTCCTGGATCGCATCGAGGAACTCCTGGACGAGATAGCTCTTTCCGGCGCCCGACCGGCCGTGGACGAAGATCGCCGTCGGGCGCCCTTCGCGCACGCGCTCGAACCCCGCGTGCAGGATGCCGAGCTGGCGCTGGCGGCCCACGAACGGGGGCCGCGCCGGAGCTTCCGCCCGGACGAGCCCCGGATCCGTCGAGCGGCGCGCTTCGAGCAGGGCGAGGATCTCCCGGCCGCCGGGGCGATCCGACGGCTCGAGACGCAGGAGCCGCCGGCAGAGGTCGTCGAGATCGCCGGGAATCCCCGCGACGATCTCCGACGGCGGCGGCGGATCGCGGACCTGTTTCGCGAGGAGGACCTCCCGCACGGTCCCGCGGTGCGGCAGCCGGCCGGTGAGCGCCTCGTAGAGCATCGCCCCCACGGCGTACCAGTCGCAGGCGGCGGTGAGCGGCCGGCCCGCGCTCTGCTCGGGCGCCATGTAGCCCGCGGTCCCGGAGATGAACGCCCGATTCTCGGGCCGGTCGCGCTCGTCCTGGAGCCCGGAGGTCAGGCCGAAGTCGAGGATCACGACCCTCCCGTCCCGCGCCACGAGCACGTTGGAGGGCTTGATGTCCCGATGCATCTTCCCGGCGTCATGCAGCGCGGTCAGTCCTTCCACGAGCTGGCGGAGCGCGTCCCGCAGAAGCGGAACCTGCGCGGCGGGGAGCGGCGACGCCGATCCCTTCGAGCGCGCCGGGGGAGCCTTCTCCTCGGGAACGCCGGCGAAGAACGCCTGCGTCGGCGTGCGGGAGATCTCGGAGGGCGGGACGACCCGGTCGGTCGTCTCGACGTCCCCCTCGTTGCGCCTCCCCAGATGGGCCAGGAAGTCGACGCCTTCGACGAGCTCCATCGAGAAGAACCATTCCTCGCCGGTCGAGAACAGCTCGTAGAGGGCCGCCAGGTTCGGGTGGGTGACGTCGGTGAGATTTCGAAACTCCTGCTTGAAACGGAGCAGCGCCTCGGCCTCGACGTGGGGGAGCGACTTGAGCGCGACGCGCGTGCGCCGCTCGTTGTCGATCGCCTCGTAGACGACTCCCATGCCGCCCGCGCCGATGCGGCGGACGATCTCGAAACGCCCGCCTCCCGAAAAGGCCGGCGGGCCCGCTTCACTCATCGGGCGCCATGCGCCACGGGCCCCCGTGGAAGAACATCATCCGAGATCCCCCCGCGCCGGACGTGTCTGTCTCCTGATTTCCTGTGACCTCATTTTACACGCGGCGGCCCGTCGTTCCCGGAGAATTGCGCGCCTCGCCGGAATGAGGCTAAGCTCCCCCGGCCTGAAGGAGGAATCGTGCGTCAGAACCCGCTCCCGATCGCCGCCCTGTTGGTCCTCGCGCCGCTCGCCGCCGGCGTCGTGCTCGCGGCCGGGCCCCCGCGACGCGAGCCGTCGGCCGACGTCCCCGCCGAGAAGTTCTACAAGAACATCCAGGTGTTCCAGGGCCTGCCGTCCGACCAGCTCGTTGCCTCCATGCAGTTCATGGCGGATTCGCTCGGCGTGAAGTGCTCGTACTGCCACGTCACGTCCAAGGACGGGCCGTGGCCGATGGAGAAGGACGACAAGGCCGCCAAGAACACGGCGCGGGGGATGATCCGGATGATGCGCGAGATCGACCGGGCGAACTTCAAGGGACGTCTCGACGTGACGTGCGCGACCTGCCATCGCGGATCCGTGGATCCCGCTTCGATGCCCCCCCTCTTCTCGACAGTCGCGGCGCACCCGCCGGCGTCCGAGGCGGCTGCCGCTCCTTCGGTCGACGCCGTCCTCGAGAGGTACGTGTCCGCGGCCGGCGGCAAGGACGCGATGGCGAAGATCTCCTCCCGCGTGATCCGAGGGACGTTCACGGCGGCCAACGGAGAGAGCCATCCCATCGAGATCACCCTGACCGCGTCGGGGAAATATCGCAGCTCGGTGACGCTCGAGAAGGGCGCGTTCACGATCGCGTACGACGGAACGAAGGGTTGGTCGAGCGCGGGCCAGGGCATCCGGCCGATGCCGCCCGACGAGGCCGACCGGATTCGCGCCCGCGCGCGGCTCTTCCCGGCGAGCGACCTCAAATCCCGCTTTCCCGCCCTCGCGGTCCGCGGCAAGCAACCGATCGACGGCCGCGACGCCTGGATCGTCATGGCGCGCGACGCCGCCGGCGGCCGGGAGACGTTCTGGTTCGACGCCGAGAACGGCCGGCTCCTTCGGACGCTCCAGAGGCAGCACACGGCGCTCGGCGACATCCCCGAGCAGGCGGACTACTCCGATTACCGGAAGGTCGACGGAGTCGAGGTGCCGTTCACGATTCGCCACACGGCGCCGGACCGGACCGACACCATCAAGGCCGAAGAGGTGACGCAGAACGTCGCGGTCGACGACGGCCTCTTCTCCGCCCGGGAGCCCTGAGTCGCTTCAGTCGGCGACGGGCTCGGCTTCGCGCGCCAGTCCGAACTTGTCGATCCGGTAACGGATCTGATCCCGCGAGAGGCGGAGGAGCTGGCCCGCGCGGGTCTGATTGCCGCCGGTCCGGTCGAGGGCCTGAACCAGGAGATCGCGCTCGAGGCGCTCGACGTCGAGGCCGTCCGCGGGAAGGCTGAACGCCGGCGAGGCGGGCTCGTCGTCGAAATCGAGGAAGTCGTGGCGCCGCAGGAGGTCTCCTTCGCACAGGAGCACCGCGCGCTCGATGACGTTCTTGAGCTCCCGCACGTTTCCCGGCCAGTGGTAGGACTCCAGGTGCGACACGGCGCGCTGCGAGAGACCGCGAACGTCCTTCCCGAACGCCGCCGCGAATCCGCGGAGGAACGATTCCGCGAGCAGCCGGATGTCCGACCGCCGCTCCCGAAGCGGCGGCACCCGGACGAGGATCGTGCTCAGCCGATAGTAGAGATCGGGGCGAAAGGTCCCCTCGCGCATTCCCGCCTTGAGGTCCCGGTTCGTCGCCGCGATGGCCCGCACGTCGACGCGAATGTCGGCCGATCCGCCCACGCGCTTGAATTCTTTTTCCTCGAGGAAACGCAGGAGCTTCACCTGGAGCGACGGCGAGGTCTCGCCGATCTCGTCCAGGTACACCGTGCCGCCGTGAGCGAGCTCGAACAGCCCCTTCTTCTGCTGCTTGGCGTCCGTGAACGCCCCTCGCTCGTGGCCGAAGAGCTCGGTCTCGAGGAGCGTCTCGGCGAGCGCGGAACAGGTGACGTTCTGGAACGGACGCGACCCGCGCGGGCTGTTGAAGTGGATCGTCTTGGCGATCAGGTCCTTTCCGGTGCCGCTCTCGCCGATCAGGAGGACGGTCGACACGGGCAGCGCCGCGACCTTGGCGAGGAGGATCTTCACCGGACGCATCGCCCCCGAGCTTCCGATGAGGTTTTCCCAGGGGAAGGACTCCGGGCGGGAAGCGCGCGCCATGTTCGCGCCGCTCATGCGATCACTATAACGCACCGAGCCGCCTCGGCGTCGATAAAATAGGAAAACGAAGATGGGCGGCGAGACCGATCTCTGGGAAGCGCGTCTCGCGCACGCGACGGTGCTCGTGGAGATCGGCGAGACCTACGACGCGGAAGTCGAGGTCGCCGCTCTGCTCGAAGAGCGTCCCGAAGATCTCACGACTCTCGATCTGCTCGGCAAGATCAAGCACATCCGCGGCGAGCTCTCCGCCGCCGTCGCCTGCTGGGCGCAGGTCCAGACGCGCTCTCCGCAGAGCGGAGGGGTTCATCTGCGCCTGGCTTCGATGCTCGCCCTCGCGCGGGACCCCGAACGCGGCGCCGGCGAGTTCATCGCGGTCGGACGAGACCAGCTCTGGCGCAAGCCCGCGGCCCATCTCGAGCTCGAGGAAGTCTTTCGCCTCTTCGCGGCGCGCCGGCCGGACGACGCGCGCGCCGCCTGCGACCGGCTGGCGGCGAAGTACCGCGGCTCGGATCCCGATCTCTACAAGACGGCGGTCCTCGCCAAGGCCTGGGTCGCCGAGCTGACGGGTGATCTCGAGGAGGCCCGCCGGATCCTCGAGCGGCTGGGGACCGAGCGCGGGTTCGAGAGCGATATCGACCGCGCGCTCGCGCTCTCGCGGGTCTACGAACGGCTCGGGACCGCGGAGCATCTCGAAGCGGCCGTTCACATCGCGACGTTCCTCGACCGCCACGAGGAGAGGATCGTCAACGTCGGCCGGCTCGCGCTCCTCTATCGCGCGCTCGGCTCGCCCGAGACCGCCGCCGCCGAAGACCGGTTTCTCGAAGTGTTCCGCCGCCGCATGCACCGGCCGCAGCGGGCGGTCGTCCTCGAAGCGGCGGCGCGGCGCTACATCCCGCTCGACCGCCTCGTCTCGATCGCCTTTCCGGAACGGGACGGCGGCGAGGGATCGAACGACCGCGAGCGGGCGCTCGCGCTGGCGCGGGACGGCAACCGGCGCGAGGCCGAGGCTCTCCTCGCCCGCTCCTCCGCGCCGCTCGATCTCCGATATCGGGCCGACCTCCTTCGGATGGAAGGAGAACCGGAGGAGGCGGCGGCGCTCTATCTCGAGTCGCTCGACGGCGATCCGGACCAGCTGCGGGTGATCACGTGGCTCCTCGCGGAGGCGGCGCAGGCGCCGGCCGTCGAAGCCTTCTTCGCCGACCCCGCGCGGACCGATCGCGCGGCGGAGATCCTCCGGCGGGCCGTCCACGAGTTTCCGCTTCGCGCCAGCTACTGGCGGGCGCTCGCCGCCCTGCACCGGCTGCGCGGCGACGCCGCGGAAGAAGCGAGATGCTCCGGAAAAGCCGACGCGCTCGACGCGGCGGCGGCGCGCCGGCGCAACGCGGTCGGGCGCGCGCTCGCCGCTTCCGTCTATCATTTCGTCGGCGCGGCCAAGGGACTGATCCACGAGATCTGGGCGCAGCGCAGGCCCGCGACCGCGAGCCGCGGCGGCTTCCTCGAGGAGATCCTCGGCAACGTCACCCCGGACATGGCGCAGGGCGTGCGCAACACCTTCGTCTCCGTCCGCGAATACGCGCTCGCGAAGTTCCCCCAGCAGACCGCCGATCTCTTCGAATACGCGTACGCGTACAAGGTGACGAAGGAAGACGAGCCCTCGGGAGGCCTCTCGGCCGGCCTTCCGACCGCGCTCGCCTTCCTTTCGGTCTTCCTCGACCGCGCGCTCCCGCAGGACGTCGCGTCCAGCGGCATCCTGATCGCGGACGCCCACGACGTCCAGGTCGTCCGCGCCGTCGGCGAGCCGGAATACAAGGTGCGGGGCGCCTGCAATCGCAACCTGCGCGCCCTCCTGCTGCCCGAAGGGAACCGGGAAGAGCTGCTGCGCACGCCGCAGGTCCCGAGGCCGATCGTCGGTGAGATCGTCCGCTTCGTCGGCGACCTCGACCAGGCGGCGACCCTGGTTTTCGGCGAGGAGATCTGGATGTAAGACTGGATTCCCGCTTCCGCGGGAATGACATTCGAGAGAGCCGCGTGCGGCTCCGGCAGGCAAAGCGACCGTTGTCATTCCCGCGAAAGCGGGAATCCACTCCCCGAATCACGGCCCCCTGCTTTCGCCCAAAAGGGCGAAATCCATTCCTCTCGGGAAAGCGGGCACGGCTGGCCTCGTCGGTCCGACCGGAAAAAAGGGGGCGGCGCGCGCACCCCCTTCGAAGATCGCCTCGAAGCCGCTCAGGGGCCGAAAGACGGCCTCAATTCACCGGAATCTTCTTAGGTCCCTCCGCGGCGGTTCCCTCCTTCGTCACGCGGATCTCCAGCTCACCGTCCCGCAGCCGCGCCTCGATCGGAACGCTCTCTTCGCGGGCCCGGAGCGCGGGGGGAAGGAGGACGGTTCGCTGGAACGGTCCGAACGGCCTCTCGCTCGCGCGCAGACGGTGGTCGTTCGAAAACGCCGCCGGACGCCGCCCGCTGATCGTGAGGCGGTTGTCCTGCATCTTCACTTCGACGTCGTTGCGGGCGACACCCGCCAGATCGACGCTCACGACGAATTCCTTCTCGTTCTCCCAGACGGAAACCGGCGGGCTCCAGGCGAAGCTGGAGGGTTCCTGTTCCGGCGGGGAGAGGATCGAGAGGAGCCGATCCACCTGTTCCTCGACGAAACGGGTCGGATCGCGCTCGACGGGGATCGGCGCCGAGTAACTCTCGCTCGGGGGAGGATTTCCGGTCACCGCACGGTAGAGATCTTCGACCTTTCCGATCGCCTCCTCGATCCCGGACGGGGCGGTCGGCGGGGGTTCGTTGGCCATGGGGGCTTGCCTCCTTTTCGCACCGCTTCGATGCGGGGGCGGAGCAACGCTCCGCCCCCGGTGATTCGATCGAGGTCTCAATACAGAGACACGACGGGGGGAACGGCGAACTGGAGATACGGGAACGTCTGCGAGACCCTCGCCGCCAGATAGGGATCATTCCACGTCGATTTGTACGCCTCCGTGGTCTCGGGACTGGTGTGGCTCAAGCCGAGAAAGGGATTGAATCCCGCCGGCCCTCCCGCGAAACCGCCGCCCAACCCGGGAGCGCCGACGTTTCCGGGAATCCCGCCCGGCATCGCGCCGGGGAATCCTCCGGTCGCAAACGGGGCGTAGGGATTGATTCCCGCCGTCCCGATCCCGGCTCCGGAGGTGTGCGACAGACCGGGAATTCCCATGCCGAAGCCCGCCTGGGCGCCGAGCCCCTGCTGTCCCGCCGGGAACGGGCTCGATTGCGAGAGCCCGTGGACGGAAAGGCGGACCTGATTCAGTGCGTCGATGCACTGATTGATCCGGTCGTTGAGCAATTGAAGCTTTTTGATGTCGACTTTCGCGGTTTCCATGTGTACCTCCTGGTTCGTGATTCGTCAGAAGACTTTCGGCACGTGCCTGCGCGGTCAGAGGGGCAAGAGCGGTGCCACGGGGATTCGTCGAGTAACTCTCGGAAATCCGCGTCATCCGAAACGGGGACCTGCGTCGTTTGCCGCCGCTCGGAGCGTGAAATTCCCCACTCTTGAAAATTTTTCCAGATCCACCGAAGCCGCCCACCGGATGGCGCGCGGAGCGCGCTCAGCGGATGCCGTCTGCCGGCGGCGCGCGGCTGCGGCCTCATCTCCCGTATCGCGGCGCCGGGCTCGATGGTATGCTTCGGGGTTCGCCCCGAAGGGGGCCGGGAAGGACCCATGGCCAAGAATCTCCGGAACATCGCGATCATCGCCCATGTCGACCACGGGAAGACGACGCTCGTGGACTGCATGTTGAAGCAGTCCGGGACCTTCCGCGAGAACGAGCAGGTCGCCGAGCGCGCGATGGACACCAACGAGCTCGAGCGCGAGCGCGGGATCACGATTCTCGCCAAGAACGCCGCGATCCGCTACAAGGGGACGAAGATCAACATCGTCGACACCCCCGGCCATGCCGACTTCGGCGGGGAGGTCGAGCGAATCCTGAAGATGGTGGACGCGGTGCTCCTCGTCGTCGACGCCGCGGACGGCCCGATGCCGCAGACGCGGTTCGTCCTGCGCAAGGCGCTCGAGCTGTCGCTCAAGCCGATCGTCGTCATCAACAAGATCGACCGGCCCGAGGCGCGCCCGCACCACGTCGTCGACCAGGTGTTCGAGCTGATGATGGACCTCGGGGCCTCCGACGCCCAGCTCGACTTCCCGATCGTCTACACGTCGGCCAAGGTCGGATTCGCCCGGCGCGAGATCGACCACGCCGAAAACGACGTGAAACCGCTCCTCGACACGGTCGTCATGGAAGTCGCCGAGCCCGGGGGAGACCCCGACCGGCCCCTCCAGGTCCTCGTCGCCTCGCTCGACTACGACAACTATCTGGGGCGTCTCGCGATCGGCCGGATCGTTCGCGGCCGGATCCAGGCGGGGAAGGACTACGCCGTCTGCAAGCTCGACGGCACGACGGGGAAGGCCCGCGTGACGAAGCTTCTCGCCTTCGAGGGGATGAAGCGGGTGGAGATCGCCGAGGCCTCCGCCGGCGAGATCGTCGTGGTCGCCGGGTTTCCCGACGTCACGATCGGCGAGACGATCGCCGATCCGGAGCACCCGGAGGCGCTGGCGGTGATCGCCGTCGACGAACCGACCGTTTCGATGCGGTTCCGCGTCAACGACTCGCCGTTTGCCGGCACCGAGGGGAAGTACGTGACGAGCCGGCATCTGAAGGAGCGGCTCGACAAGGAGCTCCGGACCAACGTCGCGCTCCGCGTCGAGGAGACCGGCGAGCCGGACGCGTTCCGCGTGTCGGGCCGCGGCGAGCTGCACCTGGCGATCGTCATCGAGACGATGCGCCGCGAAGGATACGAGTTCGCGCTCTCGCGGCCCCACGTCATCACGAAGGAGATCGACGGCGTGCTCTGCGAGCCGGTCGAGCTCCTCGCCGTCGACGTGCCCGAGGAGTCGATGGGCGCCGTCATCGAGAAGCTCGGCTCGCGCCGCGCCGAGATGAAGATGATGTCCACGCCCTCGAACGGCCGCGTTCGGATCGACTTCCTGATCCCGACGCGCGGGCTTTTCGGGTTCCGCAACGAGTTCCTCACGAACACGCGCGGCTCCGGCATCATGTCCCACGTGTTCGACTCCTACCAGCCGTGGCGCGGCGACGTCGCGCCCCGCGGGCGCGGCGCGCTCGTCGTGCTCGAGCCGGGAGAGACGACGGCGTATTCGCTCGAGGCCCTCGAGCCGCGCGGAACGCTCTTCGTCGGGCCCGGGGTGGCGACCTACATGGGCCAGGTCGTCGGCGAGAGCGCCCGGGAAAACGACATGATCGTCAATCCGAACAAGAAGAAGCACCTGACGAACATGCGCGCTTCCGGATCCGACATGGCCGTCAAGCTCACCCCGCCGCGGCCCATGCCGCTCGAGGCCGCGATCGAGTGGATCGAGGAGGACGAGCTCGTCGAGGTCACGCCGAAGTCGATCCGCCTCCGCAAGGAGATCCTCGACCATTCGCAGCGCAAGGTGGCCAACAAGAAGGTCGAAGACCTGGCGTAGGCACCGTTGTGTTGGCCGCCCGAGTTGAAGCGATCGCGTTCCGCGTCGCTTAACTCGGCGTTGCGAATCCTGGAATGCCGCCCGCTTGGGCCCGAAGCGCCTCGACGATTCTCTGCGCTCGGCTGATCGGCGCATGCGAAATCGCCACCCCGCAGCGGAACGTGCTCAGAAGACTTCCAGCTCAATCGCGACGACCTTACGGATTTTTGAAAAGTCGCGGTCGCGCGTCCAGAGCGTGTGGCGCGAATCGAGCGCGGTCAGGGCGATGGAGAGATCGACGAGCGAGGCGCCGCGAAAGAACGCGATCCACGCGGAGCTGTCGACGAGAACATCGCTCAACCGGACTTACCGGCGCCGGGAAGCTTTGAGATCGACGCGAAGGCGAAGCTTTTTCGCAAGACCGCGGATTTGCTCCCGCTTTCCCTTTCGAATCAGTTCCTCAAGGCCGGTCACCACGGTGTCTCTCTTTGTCCTCGAATGAGAAGCTGGGCGCGCGTCCTCCAGGATTTCCTCGGGAATGTCGGGAAGCTGCCGCTCGATTCTCGAGCGAGCTCGAATACCACTCCTCGACCGTGTTGACCGTGCCATGTCACTCCGTACAGGTTCCCGGCCGAGTCGATCGACACGCCATCGAGCGGGTCCATTCGCGTATTCGTGCGGGATCGGCGGCCCAAAGCAGAGTCTGCAGGACGTTGTCGCACTGGGCTTTGAATCCCCGGCGGTCGAAGTGGTGGGGACGGTGTCGTCGTGCGTCTGGCGCGGAACGCCGGCCCGCGGCTCGAGCCCCCCGCGCCGCGAATCAGCGGGGCCGGTTTATCGAGCCTCAGTCCCGGGATTCGTGGTCGGTCGATGCCGCCGGTTCCGGCGCCGGTGGGCTGCCCGCCAGAACGATCCGGACCGAGCCGTTGACGGTCTCGGCCTTGACCTCGAAGCGCCCGCCGTTGAACTCCCCTTCGAGCTTCCGCCCGCCGAAAGCGTGCCCGCGAGCCTCGCGGTCGCCCGCCTCGAGCCGGCCGTTGATCGACGAGAGGTGGTACCGGATCGACGCCACCGCGGGGAACTCCGCCTCGATCGACCCGTTGACGGTCTCGAGAAACGTGTCTTGCGCATCCCCTTCCCGCTCGAGCGAGATCCGTCCGTTGACGGTCTCGGCGTGGACGACGCCCCGGATCCCGCGCAGATGGACGCTTCCGTTGACCGTCTCCGCGCGCGTCTCGGCCTGGCGCCCGTCGACGTCGACCGAGCCGTTGACCGTTTCGAGCCGGACGACGGTCGTCGCCGGCAGGAGGATCTGGTACTCCACCTTCGCCAGGCGATTGCGCCCGAAAAGGAACGAGAACAGGTGCTCGTGACGAAGCGCGACGGTCTCGATCTTGATCTCGGCCCCAGGCTGGGTGACCCGGATCAGCGTGTTTTCGAGCGCCGAGGGCGTTCCCGATTTCACCGCGGTCACCCGGACGTAATCCCGGTCCCAGGCGGTCAGGTCCACCCGGCCGTTGACGTTCTCGACCCGGACGCGGTCGACTCCCTGCAGCGAATACGCCTTCTCGAAGGTCTCGGTCGCCCCCCGGGCGGCGGCGGCGAAAGCGACCAGGGCGGCGGCGAAAACGGCGGTCCGGCGAAGCGATTTCATACGTTCTCCCTCTTCCAGAGACGCAATCCGGCGGGAAAAGTTCACGTCCGCGACACCAGCCGGAGCCCGAGGGCGGAATCCACCGTCCGCGGGGCGTTTCCGTCCCGCGCGACCCGCCACGCCTCGTAAAGGTTCCATCCGGGGAGGAGCAGCGGCAGGTTCCGCAGGATCGACCGTCCGATTCCCGGCGGCCGCCCGCGCCGGTCCTCGATTTCGAGACCCAGCCACTTGCGAGACAATCCCCCCCGGGCGTCGCGGCAGAGCCAGAGAAGGAGCGTTGCGCCGAAGATGGTCCACCCGAGACCGGGGAGCGAGACCTCCGGGAAGAAAAAGAAGGCGACCGCGAGGGCCGCGACCCCCGGCAAGTCGACGGCGGCCGAGACGATCGCGGCGTCGAGGGCGAGAGCGAGCGCGCGCTGGCGGGCCAAGGACCGGATGCTAGCGGATTTGCACCTGCATTTCGAAGGGAGCGTGCCGCGCGAAACTCTCGTTGCCATCGCGCGCCGCAACGCACACGCGTTCGGGGTCGAAGGAGCGTTCGAGCGGGCGCTGGCGAATTCCCGCCGATCGGGGTCGTTTCTGCGGCTGTTTGCGGACTGCTGCCGGCTGTTCTCGTCGCCGGCCGACTATGCCGAAGCGGCCCGCGCGCTCTGCCGCGCGCTCGCGGCCGAGCTCGCCCATGCCGAGATCTACGTCTCGCCCGAGATCTGGTCGCGGTTCGGCCTCGATCCCGAATCCGTCCTGCGCGCGATCGACGCCGCCTTCGCCGCGGTCGAAGAGGAAACCGGCAGCCGGTTCGTCCTGCTCCTCGATTCCGTCCGGCAGTGGGGCGCCGACTCGGCGCACCGCGTCCTCGACCTCCACGAAAAGACCGGGATCGGACGCGTTCGGGGGTTCGGAATCGGCGGCGAGGAGGATGCGATCCCGGCCTCGGCGTTCACCGCGGTCTACGAGCGGGCGAGACGCCTCGGCCTCGGGACGTCGATTCACGCCGGGGAATGGTCGGGAGCGGAATCCGTCGCCGCCGCGCTCGACGCGCTTCCGCTCGACCGCATCGATCACGGAGTCCGCGCCGCCGACGATCCGGCCGTCCTGTCGCGCCTGGCGTCTTCGGGTGTGGCGATCTGCGCGGCCCCTTCGTCGAACCTCTCGACGGGGGTGTATGCGTCCTGGCGCGAGCATCCGCTCCCGCGGCTGCTCGAGGCGGGCGTCCGGGTCTGCCTCTCGGCAGACGACCCGACGATCTTCGGAACGTCGACCTCGGCCGAATACGAAAGCGCCCGGAACGCCTTCGACCTCGCGGAAGAAGTGATCGAATCGATGCGGCGGACGGCGTGGGAAGCGCGGTTCGGCGGGGGCGGCTGATCCGGGGCTCTTCAGTCCTCGCCGAGCAGCCGCCAGTCGGCCGCCGGGCCGCGAAGGACCACCTCTCCCGGCAGAAAGCTCCCCTCCAACCAGGCGATTCGCTGCCGTTTGAGCGCTTTCTTCAAATGAGAGACCGCTCTCCGGAGATCGTCATCCGTCGCGGTTTTCTCGACTTTTCCCCATCGCTCCGCCGCGTCGCCGCAGATGCCGGCGCCGACGCACCAGACGAAGAGCGTGTTTCGGATCGTAGCGAGGGAGAACGAACCGGGAGAGCTCCGTCACGGAAATGGGATGACCGTCGAGCGCCGCCGAAAACTTCTTCGGTTTCCGCCTCGGTAACGCTCTCCCAGGTCACGCGGGCGGCGACGGGGCGGCCGTCACGCGTCCTGTCGATTCGCAACTCGACGGCGCTCACCGACGGGTCGGCGATCAACGCGACCCGCTGACTGCCTGCCATGAGGCCGAGAAAGAGGGTCAGGAACGAAATCATCGCCGCGAGCATCCGGCCGGCGGCTCCGCGCCGAAAGCCGCAATTGGATCAACGCGGACCGCTCAGTCGGGCTCAGGCGCCGCCCGGGCAGAAAGTCGCTCCTCCCTCAAAGCGCTCTCGATCTCCTCGCGCCGACCGAGCCGGACGCGGAGCCGGAACTGCGCCCGGTCCGAGAAGCGCTCGTCCACGACCGTCACCCCGGGCGGATCGATCAGGCGTTTGACCGCCGCGACCTTCTCGTACGGCACGTCGATCACGAGGTCGACCGTGTCGAACACCGCCTCGCTCCCCGCCGCTGCGAGCGCTTCACGCGCCGTCTCGCGATAGCACCGCGCGAGCCCCGCCGTCCCGAGCTTCGTGCCGCCGAACCAGCGCGCGACGGCGACGGCCGCCTCGTCGAGACCGGCCCCGTCGATCGCGGAAAGGATCGGCTTTCCCGCGGTGCCGGCCGGCTCGCCGGCGTCGGCGGCGCGGCGCGAAGCGCCGATCCGCCAGGCGAAGCACACGTGCGTCGCGTCGTGGAACTCCTTCTCGAGCTCGAGGATCCGCGCCCGCGCCGCCTCTTCCGTCGCGGCACGGAACGCGAACCCGAAGAAGCGGGAGGCGCGCTCGCGCATCTCGCTCCGCCCCTCCCGGGCGGGAACGAGGCGCGCGTCCGAAATCCCAAATCTCAAATCTCAAATCTCAAAGGGATTCACGCTCGATCCGAAGACGAAAACCCGAAATCTCAAATCCCCCGAATCCCGAATACCCAATCTCGCCGCGGGGGCCAGACTTCTCATTGTGGCATTCGGATCTCGACCGGGGTTGACATTTGGGATTTGGAAATTGGAGTTTCGCAACCGTCATTGGCCGGCGGCCGCGCGCTCGTAGATCTCGAGATACCGCGCGACCGCACGCTCCTCCGGGAACTCCGTGACGGCGCGAAGGCGCGCGGCCTCCGAGAACCGCCGGTGGCGCTCCGGATCGGACAGGATCGACAGCGCGTCGCGCGTCATTCCCTCGATGTCTCCGATCGGGCGGAGGAACCCGCTCTTGCCGCTCTCGACGACCTCGGGAAGTCCGCCGGCGTCCGTGCCGATCACGGGGACGCCGCACGCCATCGCCTCGAGCGCCGAGAGGCCGAACGACTCGCGATCGGACGTCAGGAGCAGCAGGTCGCAGGCCGGAAGGAGCGTCTCGACGGCCGTGAGGTTTCCCAGGAAGTGGACCCGGTCGCAGATGTGAAGCTCGCGGCACGTCCGTTCCGCGAGCGCCCGGTCCGGCCCGTCGCCCACGAGGAGAAGCCGCGCCGGCATCTTCTCGAGCACCCTCCCGAAGATCGCGATCACGTCCCCGACGCGCTTGACCGGCCGGAAGTTCGAAACGTGCACGAGAAGCGCCTCGCCCGGGCGCCGGAACCCGCGCGCCCAGTCGGACGCCGCGTCCGGCCGGTAGCGGCCGCCGTCGACGAAGTTCGCGACGACGTCGATCGGGTTGCGGACCCCGAACTGCTGGACCGTGAGGTCCGCGAGATAGCGCGAGACGGCGGTGACGGCGTCGCTCTTCTCGATCGCGAACCGCGTGATCGGAAGGTACGACTGGTCCTGCCCCACGAGCGTGATGTCGGTTCCGTGGAGCGTCGTCACGACGGCGAGACGCGCCCCCGCCGATTCCCGCATCTGCCGGGCGAGGATCGCCGAGATCGCGTGCGGGAGCGCGTAGTGCACGTGCAGGAGGTCGAGCGGCGTGTGCTCGGCGACGTCGGCCATCTTCGTCGCGAGCGCCAGGGTGTAGGGCGGCGAGAGGAAGAGCGGATAGCTCGGGGCCGAGACCTGGTGGTAGGTCACCCCCGGGACGAAGTCGGGAAGGCGATGCGGACGCTCGTAGGAGAGCATATGGACGTCGTGGCCGCGAGCGGCGAGGGCGAGCGCGAGCTCCGTCGCGACGACGCCGCTCCCGCCGAAGGTCGGATAGCAGGCGATGCCTATCCTCATCGCGCGGCCTCGCGCGACGAGGAAATCCGAAACCCGACGCCCGAAACCCGAAACAAGCACGAAATTCGAATGCCCAAAGCCGGAAACAGCCCAAAGCGTCCGAAGGTCGTGATCCGCTGGTAAGTTGAAGATACCCCGGTCGCGTTTCCCGTTTCGAGTTTCGATATTTGAATTTGTTTCGTATTTCGAGCTTCGAATTTCGGATTTCGAGCGACGGAAGAAGGTTCGGCCGACAGCAACAAATCGGGCGTGGAGGTAGAGTCGTGTATTATCATCCTCTTCAGAACCCCGGCTCGAAGCCTTCGAAGGCAGCGACGATGTCGTCGATGCGGGGCGGCCGCATCGACCGGAAGCCTTCGCCGTAGGCGGCGCCGATCGCCATCCCGGCGTTGCGCGCCCGTCCTTCGACCCCGGCGAGGAAGCTCTCCGTCGCGAGGATCGTCAGCGGCTCCTTCGACGCGGGGTCGTGGAACTGCGACGCGAACGCCCGGATCGCGCGCATCTTGATCTCGTGCGTCGCCGAGACGTCGACGACGAAGTCCGGCCGGTGCTCGTACATCGTCGAGAAGTAGAGCACCTGCTGCGGCCGGTGCGCCGGATGCGCGGTCTCGATCCGCCGGAGCCCCGAGTAGAACGCGGCGTCGCCGACGAGGCGGCCGGCGCGCGCGTGGTCCGGGTGCCGGTCCTCGGGCCACGGCGCGAGGACGATCCGCGGCCGCGTGCGGCGGATCTCGTCGATCAGGAGCAGCTCTTCGGCGCGCCCCGTCCGCAGTCCTCCGTCCCCGAATTCCAGCGTCCGGCGGAACGCGGCTCCGAGGATCTCGGCGGCTTTCCGCGCTTCCTCTTCCCGCTGCTCCGGCGTGCCGCGCGTCCCCATCTCGCCGCGCGTGAGGTCGAGGATGCCGAACTTCCGGCCCGACGCGGCCACCCGGGCGAGCGTCCCGCCGCAGGTGAGCTCCACGTCGTCCGGGTGGGCGGAGATCGCGAGAACGTCGACGTTCACTCGAACTCCACGAAACGCGCGCCGTCGGTCCGGCATTCCGCCTCTCGCGAGAGCGCGGGAACGAAAGCCTTTCCGAAGCGCAGGAGGTACGTGAGCGGGCCGTACACGCGGTCGGCGGGGACGCGGCCCGGCGCGAGAAAGGTTTCCACCGTATCGACCCGGCGCATCCGCTCGACGTCCCGGCGCTCGGCGGCGCGCTCGACCTTCTCCCGAAGCCGGGAGATCGCGTGGGCCGCCTTCTCTCCGGCGGCGGCCGCGGCGGGGGCGAGCGTCGGGTCGACGGCGGCGATTTCCGGAGAGAGCGCCGCAAGCCTTTCCGCCAGGTCCTTTTCGAGCGCCTGGAGGCGAGGGGACACCGGCGGCGGCTCGGGACGGGCGGCCTCACGCAGGCGGAAGAGATCGCCGTCGGCGACGCCGAGCGCCTCGAGCGCCCGCCGTTCCCGGGCGCCGCGGGGAAACAGATGCGGACGCGGCAGGAAGACCGGCCGGGGGATGCCGAGCACCGGGAAGAGCGGCGCCGTCTGCGCGTGGTAGGCGAGCTCCGAAGGACCGAGGATCTCCGCGGCGACCGGAAAGAGATGCGACTGGAGCACGGGACGCAAGAGCGCCGCCGCCGAGGGGCGGACGGCGGGACGCGAGACGAAGTCGGCGAGCGCTTCCGGTGAGAACCGCCCGTCGCGGCCGTGCACGCCGAACGTGCGGCCGTCCCAGGAGATCTTCCGCCGCACTCCTTCTTCGATGACGAATGCGGGAAAGTCGTGCTCGGCGCGCGCGACCTGCGGCTCGAAACCCGCCTCCCGCAGCCGCCGGTCCGCGCCGTCGAGCGCGCCGGTGATCGCGGCAGCCTCGCCGAACGCGCGCCGGAAGAAGGCGACGACGGCGACGCGCCACCGCTCCTCGAGCGGATCGACCCACTCGATCGCGCCTTCCGGAAAGAGCGGCGCCAGAGTGTCGCGGAACGCCTCGGCGAAGGTCCGTCCCGGGGCCCACGCGCGCGCGAAGGGCGCGACGATGTCCTCCTCCGACGCCGGGTCCCTCCGGACCTCCGCGAAGACCTTCTCGATCTCGGGCGGGATGGGCACCGTGCCCGCGGGCTGGAAGCTCTGCGCGGGAACCGGGAGCCGGACTTCCGCCGGCGCCCCGTCGACGATGAGCGTCGCGCGGGCAATCTCCTGGAGATCGTGGTCTTCGGACGCGATCCAGAAGACGGCCCGGGCGGCGGTCCCTCGCTCCTCGAGAGCCTGCGCGAGGCGTGCGGCCGCCGCGGCTTTCGTCAGCGACAGGAGCGGCCCGCCGAGAAGTCCCGCCTGCTGCCCGGCGGCGACGACCGCGAGTTTGCCGCCCACCTCCCGCGCGCGCGCTTCGACCGCATCGATGGTCGGCGGGTCGGGGAAGAGCGCGCCGGCCTTGCCCCGCGCGAACGCGAGAAAAAGCCGGGGAATCCCCGGCATCGACTCGAACGGAATCATCGGGACGCATTATGGCGTTAAACGAGAACTAGCCGAAACGTGCTTCGCAGGCGCTCCGCGGATCGCGGCCGCCGCCCGCGATCGTTTCGGCCCACGTCCTACCTGGGGAAAAGAATTTTCCCCAAACCCCTTTTCTTGGGGCCACGACAATTCTGACCGTGTCTGAGTCTCGGCGGCACTACCGTGTTGGCGCTGTCCGAAACGATCGCGGTCGCACCCACGATCGCAGCAGGGTTCGGCTGAAGAAGTTTCAGTAATCTATAATCCCCGCCCATGGCCCGCCGAAAACAGACGCTCACGCGCGAGTATTACGAGGCGATCCTCGTCGCGGTGATCTTCGCGCTCTTCGTGCGGACGTTCGTCGTCCAGGCGTTTCAGGTCCCGAGCGGATCGATGGAACAGACCGTCCTGATCGGCGACCACATGCTCGTCAACAAGTTCGTGTACGCGCCGCACGGCGGCAATGTCCTCGAGAAGCTCCTTCCCTACCGCACGCCGCGGCGCGGGGACGTCTTCGTGTTCAAGTTTCCGGACAATCCCGACCGGGACTTCATCAAGCGCGTCGTCGGACTCCCCGGCGACCGTGTCGAGGAGAAGGACAAGACCGTCGTGGTGAACGGCAAGCCCTTTTCCGAGACCCACACCTACCACACCGACCCGCACACGTATCCGGCAGACGAGAACCTGCCCGAGGTCTATCGCAAGCGGGACAACTTCGGCCCCGTGATGGTTCCATCGGACGGCTATTGGGCGATGGGAGACAACCGCGACAACTCCTACGACTCGCGATTCTGGGGACCCGTTCCGAGCGGCAACGTGAAGGGACGGGCCCTTTTGGTATACTGGTCCTACGAGGCGGAGCCCGACTCGGCCGAGTGGCACGGAATCGCGGACAAGATCGGACGGCTCGCGGGCGTCGCCCTTCATTTCTTCACCCGGACGCGCTGGGACCGGACGTTCCGGCTCGTCCGCTAGGGAGGCGGGATGGCTCCACGGCGTTCGATGGCGGGGACCGGCCGGGTCGGCTGCGTCATCTGGCTCGCTCTCCTCGCGATCGGGATCTTCGTCGCCAGCAAGGTCGTCCCCGTCAAAATGAAGACGTCGGAGTTCTACGACGCGATGACCGAACAGGCGCAGTTCGGAAGCATCAAGGGGGACGCGAGCATCCAGGCGGAGCTCTTCCGCAAGGCGCAGGAGCTCCAGCTACCGCTCAAGAAGGACGAAATCATCGTCCGCCGGGACATGGGCTACGTCTACGTCGAGGTCCACTACAAGCTGCCGATCGAGTTCCCGATCTACGGGACGTACGTCTGGAAAGAGGACGATAAGGTTTCGCGCCCCCTCTTCGCCACCTAGACCGTCGCGGGAGCTGGCTCGGGGACCGGAAGCGCGTGACGGTGGCGCGGCTCGTCAACGAGCGACTCGACCGCGCCAGCCGTCACCCCTTCGCCGACGCTCCCGCTCCCGCATCGCGGGACCTCCGCTCGGTTACTTCGCGGAGGGTCCCCCGCGATGCGATGGGCCCCCGAAGACCCGAGAAAGGCCGGTTCCTCGATCGTAAGCAGCGCTTTGATCTCGTCTGAATTGATGAAGGCGAGGGAGGCACGCCCCCGGGGCCCCGGCGCCGGTCTTCGCAGCCGCAGCGCTGCTGGAATCAAGCACCTTCTGTCGCCCATGACGGACCGCCGCGGAGCGGCGCGCGCGTCAGCGCGCGGCACGTCGATCGACGAGCACGCCAGTGCGAAGTCAATCGCGAGAGCGATTTCCTCAGCGGGTCAACGAATCAGAGACAAAAAAAAACGGGGCCGAAGCCCCGTTTTCGAAATCGCAGTGTCCCGCGACTTACTTCTTCGGCTCCGCCTTCGAGGCGTGAATCGAGCCGTCCTTCATCTGCACGCCCGAGAGGGTGACTTCCTGGGCCATCATCCCCTCCATGGGCTTCTGGCAGTCCGCGTCGAAGTTGTAGACCTTCTTGGTCGCTTCGTCGTAGAACGCGACCTTCTGGCCCTCCTTGACGCATTTGTCGCCGCACTCCTTGTGGCTGGCCGAGGCCCCCTTGGCGCCGCAATGCGCTTCGGTGACCCAACCGGTCATCGTGTCGGCCGCAAAGGCCGCACCCGCAAGGAACGCCGAACCGAGAACCGCAACGAGAACTCTCTTCATGGTTTCCCTCCTTCTTGTTGAACGTACGTTTGATCGACCCCGCGGATTCTATGTAAACCCGGGTGGGTCAATCAATTTTGAAGTTCGGCTTCAGAAATTCAATGTCCGAGGAAACGTGCTCCGATGTCGCGCCGAAACGACTTTCCCTCGAAGCGGATCCGGTCGGCGGCCGCGTACGCCCGCTCCGAAGCCTCCGAAAGGTTGGCCCCCCGGCCGGACACGACGAGGACGCGCCCTCCCGAGGTGACGATCGCGCCGTCGCGGAATGCGGTTCCCGCGTGATAGACCGTCACGCCCGGCATGGTCTCCGTCTCCTCGAGACCCTCGATCGGAAATCCGGTCTGGTAGGAGCCCGGGTACCCGGCCGACGTCAGGACGACGGCGACACAGGCTTCCGGCTTCCACGAAAGCTCCCGCCCGGCGAGATTTCCTTCCGCGCAGGCCGCGAGGACGGGGGTGATGTCCGAATTCAGGCGCGGCAGG
>DATFVB010000292.1 GCA_035260525.1 Thermoanaerobaculia bacterium | reverse complement strand
CGCCCCCCATCTCGCCGAGCGTCTTCTCGAGCGCCTCGGCCAGGCCGGGGATCTGCGATCCCCCTCCGGCGAGGATGATGTTGTTCCGGACGTCGTCCTGGTATTCGGGCTCGACGCGCGAGACGAGGTCGAGCATCGTCTCGGAGATCGGGCCGAGCAGGCTCTCGCAGGCGCGGCGCATCTCGGCGGTGATGTCGAGCTCGGTCGGCTTCCCGTGGACCGGCACCTTGACGACGACCGGCTGCTTCGGCTCGCCGACGAAGCTCCCCTTCTCCTTCCACTCGCGGACCATGTAGATCGAAAACCGGCCGTCGGGCATCTTGTTGCGCAGCAGGGTGGCGAGGTGCTCGTCGACCGAGTCTCCCGCGTTCGTGAGCGTCCGCTGGTCCTCGTCGGTCGGGTAACGCCCGTTCATCACGCAGAAGTCGGTCGTGCCGGCGCCGATGTCGATGATCATCGTGTGCAGGAGCGAGTCCATTCCGTAGGCGACCGCGAACGGCTCGGAGACGATCATGAGCGAGTCGGCGAGCCCGGAGACGGCGTTGCGCAGGTGCTGCTTCGACACGCGCAGCGCTTCGGCCGGAACGCCGACGACCGCGAACACCTTCTGCCCCTCCTTCGCGCTGGCGAGCGAGATGAGGTGGCCGAGGAGCTCGCGGACCGCCTCCTCGTCCTTCTGCGAGCCTTCCTTGATGAGGCCGCGCTCGAGAGGGCGGTGGAGGTCGAGCATCGGCCGGTTGTCGAGCGCTTCCTTTCCGAAGAGGACCGCTTTCTTGACGACCTTCCGGGCCACCATGTCGACCGGCCACCCGACGTAGCTGTCCACGACGTGACGCGCGCCGTTGGAGGAGGAGATCGCGCTCCGGGAGGTGCCCAGGTCGATCCCCACCTGGAGGACCTCGTTCTTCGACTTCGTCATGAAACCCCTTTCGGCGCGGCGGCCGAGGCCGCGAGCCCTTCGGCGGACGTCTCCGGTTCGATGATGCGGCGGATCCCGGAATAGAGGGCCCGCGCGAGCGCGGAGCGGTACGCGGGCGTCCCGAGGCGGCGCGCCTCGTCGGCGTTCGACATGCAGGAAATCTCCGCGAGGATCGCGGGCATCCGCGTCCCCACGAGGACGACGAGCGGCGCGGTCTTCACTCCCCGGTTCTGGACCCGGTCGTTGACTTCCCGCAGGGCGCGAAAATATCCCGCCTGCAGCGTTTCGGCGAACCGCCGCGACTCGTCCTGGCGCACGCCGACGTACACGCCCTCGAGCAGCGTCTTGAAGTCGGCGAGCGAGTAGCCGGAGCCGGCGTTCTCGTCGCGGGCGAACCGCGCGGTCGCCGGGTCGCGCGTGCCGCCGAGGTAGAACGTCTCGATCCCCACACGGTCCGGGACGGCCATCGAGTTGATGTGGATCGAGAGGAAGAGATCGGCGTTTACCGCGTTGGCGATCTCGACGCGCCGTTCGAGCGACAGCGACCGGTCGTCCGTGCGGGTGAGCACGACCGTGACCGGGACATCCTTCAGGAGCGCTCGCAGCCGCTCCGCGACGTCCAGCGTGATCGCCTTCTCCTCGAGCCCCTGCCGGGTCATCGCGCCGGGGTCGCCGCCGCCGTGGCCGGGGTCGATCACGAGCTTCCGGATCGCGAGGCGGAAGAGCGACGGATCGATCTTCTGCGGCGCCGGGAGCGCGGCGGAGAGCGCCGGGGCGGCGGGCGGGGCGGGTTCCGACGCAAAATGGCGGCGGGGCGCGGCGAAGCGAGCCGCGGTGCTGCCGATCGCCCCCGAGAAGGCGACGACGAGCGTCGCGGCGAGCCCTCCGAGGAGCCAGCCGTTGACCGCGCGCCGGCGCCGGCGCAGGCCGGACGGGAGAGTGCCGCGGACGGTATCCAGGTTGTCCCGGACCAGATCGCGGATCATCTGCTGCTTGATGCGGTCTTTTCCCGGCATGGTCGCTCGCGAAGTGTAACAGGGTGTGGACCCTCTTTTGCATCGATGCGGGGGCGCGCGGGCCGGATCGGCGCGCCGGCGAGAATCGAGAACCTATAATGACCGCAGCGAGGAAACACGTGAGACCTCAGACTCTCGGGGAACTGAAGGACAGCGGCTACCGCGCCCGAAGCGTCAAGGACGAGCTGCGCGAGAATTTGATCGCCAGCCTGCGCCGGGGCGAGGACCCCTTCCCGGGGATCTTCGGCTACCGGCACACCGTCCTCCCGATGCTCCACAACGCGATCCTCGCTCGCCACGACATCATCCTGCTGGGGCTCCGCGGCCAGGCCAAGACGCGGCTCCTCCGCTCCCTCGTCAACCTCCTCGACGAGTACCTCCCGGCGATCGCGGGGAGCGAGGTCAACGAGAACCCGTTCGAGCCGATCACGGCCTTCGGACGCCGGATCGTGACGGAGCGCGGCGACGAGACGCCGATCGTCTGGATCCCGCGAAGCGAGCGCTATCGGGAGAAGCTCGCGACTCCGGACGTGACGATCGCGGATCTCATCGGCGACATCGACCCGATCAAGGCCGCGACTCAGAAGCGCACCTATTCGGACGAGGAGATCATCCATTACGGGATCATCCCCCGCACGAATCGCGGGATCTTCGCGATCAACGAGCTCCCCGACCTCCAGCCCCGGATCCAGGTGGGGCTCCTCAACATCCTCGAGGAGCGCGATCTGCAGATCCGCGGCTTCCCGGTGCGGATCCCGCTCGACATCCTCCTCGTCTTCTCGGCCAACCCCGAGGACTACACGAACCGCGGGAACATCATCACCCCGCTCAAGGACCGGATCTCGTCCCAGATCCTGACCCACTACCCGGACGAGGTGAAGACCGCCCGCGCGATCACCGAGCAGGAAGCGTGGACGGAGCGGTCGGGCGAGGTCGGCCTCGAGGTGCCCGAGTACTTCAAGGAGCTCGTCGAGAAGATCGCCTTCGCGGCGCGCCAGTCGGAGTTCGTGGACCAGTCCTCGGGCGTCTCCGCGCGCATGCCGATCTCGGCGCTCGAGATCCTCTATTCGAACCTCGAAAGGCGCGGGATCCTGAAGGGGGAAAAGCGCGTGTTCCCGCGGCTCTGCGACCTGCTCGCCTGCCTGCCCGCCATCACCGGCAAGGTGGAGGTCGTCTACGAGGGAGAGCAGCAGGGGACGGAGGTGATCGCCAAGAAGCTGATCGCCGGGCCGATCGCCGACCTCTTCAAGGAGAAGTTCCCCCCCGTCGACTCCGGGCGCCGCACGGAACGCGCGCGCACGCCCCCTCCCGAGGATTCGGACGAGCCGGCGCCGCGGGCGCGCTCCCGCTTCCCGGCCGAGGAGCCCGACAAGTTGAATCCCGTCTACCGCGAGATCGTCGACTGGTTCGCGGCGGGCAACCGCATCGACATCTCCGACGAGTCGTCGTTTTCCGAGCACTTCCAGGCGCTCGAGTCGATCCCCGGCCTGCGCCGCGTCGCCGAGGAGCACTTCAAACCCTCCTCGCGCGAGGAGACCGCGCTCGCGATGGAGCTCGTGCTCGAAGGGTTGACGCAGCATCTCAAGATCGCGCGCGAGGACCTCGACTCGAAGGTCTCCTATAAAGAAATGTTGAAGTTCAACCTGGTCAGGCAGCGAACACCCGTCTCATAAATCAACGCCTGTGGCAGGCGCCGAGTTGAAGCGGCAGAGCCGCTTAACTCGGCGCGCCTTGACACAACTCTGCGTCTTCGGATTGCGCGCTCCGATCAAGAAGCCGTGGCGCGACGGCTCGCGCCGCGGCATGGCTCTGGCCCCGAATCGACCTCCCTGTCATTGCGAGCGAAGCGACCCGTGCGCCATAGCTCGAAGAGCGGTTCCGGCTTGCCGAAGGCGAACTCGCCGTAAGATCGTCTCCTCATGAACGACCGCCAGACCAACCTCCGCGCTCGCATCCGCTCGGGCGAAACGCTCCTCGGCTGTTTCCTGACGTGGCCGGTGCCCGGCGCGGTCGAACTTTTCGGCCTCGCCGGATTCGATTTCGTCGTGATCGACGTCGAGCACGGCTTCCACGACATCGAATCGGTGGAGAACCTCGTCCGTGCCGCGGACGTTGCCGGGATCGCCGCGATCGCGCGTCCCCCGCGTTTCGACTCGGACGTGGCGAACCGGGCTCTGGACGCCGGCGCGGCGGGCATACTGGCGCCCCGCGTCGGAAGCGCAGCGGACGCGAAGACGACCGTCGAGAACGTCAAGTTCGCTCCGGAAGGCCGCCGCGGCCTCGGCGGGGTGCGCGCGAACCGCTACGGCACGCAGCCGCTCGCGGAATTCGTCAAGGAGTCGAACGAGAAGACGGTCGTCGCCGTCCAGATCGAGACATCTGGAGCGCTTCTCGATCTGGATGGCATCGCCGCGCTTCCCGGCGTCGACGCCCTCTTCGTCGGGCCGAACGATCTGACCCAGGCTCTCGGCATCCCGGGCAAGGTCGACGACCCGCGCTACGCCGAGGCCGTTGCCCGCGTCGCGAAGGCAGCCTCAGACAACGGGAAAGCGGCGGGCATCATGCTCGGCCGGCGGGAGCAGATTCCCGCGCTCGTCGAGACGGGCTACCGCTTCTTCACGACGAGCGACCGCACGCTGCTGCTGGAATCGGCGCGCGCCTGGCGCGGAGCGCTGTAAGAAGCGCGGCGACCTGTCACGCCGAAGCCTTGGGGAAGGCGGATGCATCGAGCCGGGCGGGCGCGTGGCAGCCGCCCGCGGGCTTAACGTACGCCGTGGTACGCCGCGCCCGCGGGCCGGCTGCCCCGCATCCCGCCGGGCTCGCGCCTCGCCGCGCTTCATGGTTTTCCCTTCACTCAACGCCGCGGTGAGGGCGGCGCACCGAACGTCTTCCCAATTTTCGACCTCCGACTTTTGACCTTCGACTCGTGACTCGTGACCCGCGACTCTTGACGCGGGCTGGCACGTCCGATGCGATAATCGAGTCGGGCCATGAGATACCGCTACCAGGACTACCCTGTCGACCTCCTCCGCCAGCTCCTCACGATGGACGAGCTGACGAAGCTCTTCTGGCAGCTCGTGCTCCAGACGGGCGGGGACGTCGAAGAGGCGCTCCGGTGGATGAAGTACCTCCAGGAGCGCGGTTTGATCGACCCCGGGATCGACCTCGGCAAATTCCGCGAGGAGCTCGAGAAGCGGGAGCTCATTGAGGACCGCGGCGGCGCGGCCGTCTTGACGGGCGCGGCCGAGCGGCAGATCCGCCGGCAAGCGCTCGAGGAGGTCTTCTCGTCGCTCAAGAGATCGGGTGCGGGCTATCACGCCACACCCAAGACCGGGGCCGGCGGCGACCTCGTGCCGGAGACCCGCCCGTACGAGTTCGGCGACAACCCGACCGCCATCGACGGCGTGCGCACGATCGGGAACGCCGTCCGCCGCGACGCCGAGGCGATCGATTTACGCGAGGAGGACTTCGAGGTCTACTCGACCGAGCACCTCACGTCGTGCGCCACCGTCATCGCGATCGACATCTCCCACTCGATGGTGCTCTACGGGGAGGACCGCTTCACGCCGGCGAAGAAGGTCGCGCTCGCGATGGTCGAGCTCATCCAGTCGAAGTACCCGAAGGACACGATCGACGTCGTGCTCTTCGGCGACGACGCCAAGCGCATCCCGATCTCCGAGATCTCGAAGACGCAGGTCGGCCCGTTCCACACGAACACGAAGGCGGGCCTGGCCCTTTCCCGGAAGATCCTCCAGCACAAGAAGAACCCGAACAAGCAGATCTTCATGATCACGGACGGCAAACCTTCCGCCATCTTCGACCGCGGGAAGCTCTACAAGAACCCGTTCGGGCTCGATCTGAAGATCGTCAACCGCACTCTCGAGGAAGCCGACGCCTGCCGCCGCGACGGGATCACGATCACGACGTTCATGATCGCGACCGACTCCTACCTCGTCGAGTTCGTCGAGAAGCTCACGAAGATCAACCGCGGGCGCGCGTACTACGCCTCGCCCTACAACCTCGCCGAATTCCTGTTTTCGGACTACATCAAGAATCGCAAGAAGTTCTTGCACTAGGTGTTCGGTGCGCGATGCATCGAGTACGGCGCCGCCGAGTTGAAGCGGGCGCCTTCCGCCGCGCGCGGGCGGCCCGGCCGGCAGGCGAGGAGTACCGGTGGCGTACGTTGAGCCTGCCGGCGGGCCGTCCGCGTCCCGAATGGCGGTATGTATCCCCGCACCGCTAGAATCTCGGCATGAGCCGAATTTCGAAGCTAGGACGATCGCGCAC
>DATFVB010000291.1 GCA_035260525.1 Thermoanaerobaculia bacterium | reverse complement strand
TCGACTGAAACAGAATCGCGGCAACCAGCAACAGCAGCCCGTGCGACATCGCGAAGGCGCACGGATAGAGCAAATTTCCCGGACCGACCATCCAGACGATCAACGGCACGAGGATCGCGGCCGAAAGCCAGCGTTCGACGGGAGATAGGAAGCGCCGCGCGAATAGCTGCACGCCCAAAATGCCGACGAGACCGACGACGAACTGGAGCGCCACGATCGTGGCGACGCGGGTCCCGAAGACCCGGCAGGCCGCTTCGAGAACCCAGAGAGAGACGGGCCCATATTGGAGCCGCACTTCGTGCATCGCGCGGCCGCCCGAGAGGAGACCCTGCACGGCGGAGAACCAGAAGCCATGGTCCTCCGTCACGTTCGCCCACCTTCCGCGCCCGAGGAGGGCGAAGACCGCGCCGCCCAAGAGGATCAGGAGCTCGGGGCCGTAGCGCGGAAGGTGAAACCTCACCCCCCTGCCCGCCTCGCGGTCTCCCACTACGCCTCTCCCGGCGGGAGAGGCCGCGACGCCGCAGGCGGCGCGGGTGAGGGAGCCTGGGGGACTTGCCTCTTCGCCTCTCCCGGCGGGAGAGGCCGCGACGCCGCAGGCGGCGCGGGTGAGGGAGCCTGGGTCAGGGCCGCGGCAATCGCCTGCAGCACTCCCTCGAGATTGCCGTGAACATCCGTGTTCCAGAACCGAAGCTCTCGAACGCTCTGTTTCGCCAGCCAGGACGTGCGCTCGCGGTCATGTGCCACTGCGGTATCACCGGCGTGCCCGCCGCCGTCCAGCTCGATCGCCAGCTTCCGCTCTAGACAGAAGAAATCGACGACGAAAGGACCGACGGGGTGCTGCCGACGAAATTTGAATCCTACGAAGCGGCGACCGCGAAGAGCCTTCCATAAGAGTCGTTCTTCAGCCGTTTGATCACGGCGAAGACCGCGGGCATAGAGACGCTGAGTCCGTGTGAGAGGCTGGTGAGGCATTCGGGTGAGCGAAGTGTAACGGAGACCAGGGCTCCCTCACCCTCGCACCTTCGGTGCTCGACCTCCGCCTTCGCCAAGGCTTCCTCCTTCGCTAAAGCTTCGGCGGGACAGGTCGGCGCGACAGGTTCTCCTGCGGGGAAACCGGAACGCGACCGGGGCTCCCTCACCCCGGCCCTCTCCCGCGGGGAGAGGGAGGAGACTCACCCCGGTCCTCGCCCGTGAGGGCGGCTACTCCCGTGTGCGGAAGTCGATCGTCACTTCGCGGCTGCCGGCGTGCGCGTTCCCGACGGTGTAGAAGTACGCCTCGCGCTTCTCCAGGATCTTCGCGACGCGGACGAGATCGCCGGGGGCGACGAAGAGGATCATGCCGATGCCCATGTTGAATACGCGGAACATCTCCTCGGCGCCCACCTTCCCCTTGTCAGCCATGTACTCGAAGAGCGAAGGGACCGGCCAGGAGCCCGCCTTGATGGTCACGCCGACGTTATCGGGGAGGACGCGCGGGATGTTGTCGAAGAAGCCTCCGCCCGTGATGTGCGACATGCCGTGGACGAGGTCCTCCGCGAGCAGCGGTCGGAGCGTTTCGAGGTAGGAGAGATGCGGCGCGAGCAGCAGATCGGCGACCGTTTTCCCGCCGCATTCCTTGATCTTGTCGTCCGGCCTTTTCTTCAGCTCGTCGAAGAAGATCTTCCGCGCGAGCGAATAGCCGTTCGTGTGGAGGCCGGCCGAGGGAAGTCCGACGAGGACGTCGCCCACAGCGACGCGGGAGCCGTCGAGGACCTTCTTCCGATCCACGACGCCGACGATCGTACCGGCGACGTCGTAGTCGCCCGGCGCGTACATCCCCGGCATCTCGGCCGTCTCGCCGCCCAGAAGCGCGCAGCCGTTCTCGCGGCAGCCGCGCGCGACCGAACCGATGACCTGTTCGATCACACCCGGGTCGACCTTTCCGGTCGCCACATAATCGAGGAAGAAGAGCGGCTCCGCCCCCTGGACGAGGATGTCGTTGACGCAGTGATTGACGAGATCGGCCCCGCAGGTGTCGTGACGGCCGGCGATCGCCGCGACCTTCAGCTTCGTCCCGACCCCGTCGGTCGATGCCACCAGGACGGGCTCGGAATACTTCGAAAAATCGGGCTGAAAGAGGCCGCCGAATCCACCGACGTCGCCGAGAACGCCCTTCGTGAACGTCGACCGGATCGCCTCCTTCGAGGCGGCGATCGCGTTCATCTTGGCGTCGATGTCGACGCCGGCCGAGGCGTAGCGGGAGGGTTTCAAGGAGGCGAACTATATCAGCGGGCACGCGTCGCAATTCGCGACGCGTGCACCCTACCCCGTGGGATGGGCAATCCGGGGCTCCCTCACCCTCGCGCCTTCGCCAAGGCTTCCTCCTTCGCTAAAGCTTCGGCGGGACAAATCGGCGCGGCGAAGGCCCGCCGGGAGAGGTGGACATAGAGCGGGGATAACACCGCTCACCGCCGCCGCAATCCCAGGATCGAAAGGAAGAAGCTCGAAAGAATCGTCTGGAATCCGAGCGCCGTGAGCGTGACGCCGGGGATGACCCAGCGCATCGTCTTTTCGTAGTCGAGGTTCCCGAACCCGGCGGCTCGCCATTGGAGGATCGAGACGACGAGGAGGGCGACGCCGGAGAGCATCGCGACCGTCCCGACCGCGACCCCCTTCTCGAGCGTGACCACCGGATACAAGCGGTCGAGCCGAAGATCGCGAGGCAGGAGCCCTTCTTCGATCGCGAACACCTTCGTGATCACGGCGAACAGCACCGACTGATAGCCGCAGATCAGCGCGAGGCTCGCGAAGAGAAGGGTGTGCACGTCCAGCGTCGCTCCGAAGATCCGCGCCCGCGGCATCGCGAGGGCATAGCCCAGGATCCCGAGCAGGATCAGGACGATCCCCGGCTGCAGGAACAACCAGCGCGGCGAGAGCATCAGGTAGAAGCGGAAATGCCGCCAACCGTCACGGAAGGTCTTCAGGTGCGGCGGATGCGTCGTGCGGCCGTCGCGGTGGAGGGTGATCGGGACTTCCTCCATTTTCGCGCCGGCGAGCGCCGCCTTGATGACCATCTCCGAGGCGAACTCCATTCCGGTGCAGCGGAGTTGGAGGCGATCGAAGAGATCGCGCCGGAAAGCGCGCATGCCGCAATGGACGTCGTGGATCGGCGCGTGGAACCAGCGGCGCACCATCGAGGAAAACATCGGGTTTCCCCAGACCCGGTGGAGGTAGGGCATGGCGCCTGCTTCGACGCGCCCTCCTCCGGAAGGGAGGCGGCATCCCTGGACGAGCTCGGCGCCCCGGCGCAGCGGCTCGAGGAACTTCGGCGCTTCGGCGAGGTCGTAGCTGTCGTCGGCGTCCGCCATCAGGACGTACTCGCCTCGCGCGGCGGAGATCCCGCCCATCAGCGCCGCACCGTAGCCGCGCTCGGCGACCGGAACGACGCGGGCGCCGAGGCGCTCGGCGATCTCACGCGAGCCGTCCGTCGAGCCGTTGTCGGCGACGACGATCTCTCCGTGGATGCCGGCGCCGGAGAGAGCCCGCTGGGCTTTTGCGATGACCGACGGAAGGGTTTCGGCCTCGTTGAGGCAGGGTAGGACGATCGAGAGCTCCAACCTCACCCCCTGACCCCCTCTCCAGTTGGAGAGGGGGAACCAGACGCCTCAGACGTGGAAGGGAGCCGGCCCACCTCTTCCCCAATCTTCAGGAGCACGGATTCCAGACGAGTCGAGACCTCGTCATTCGAAAATCGAAGCACGCGAAACCCTCGACCTCTCAGGAATTCGTCCCTTCTTGAGTCGTACTCTCGATTCCGATCGTGAATCGGCCCATCGACTTCGACGACGAGGCGACCTCTCCAGCAAACAAAGTCGACGATGTAATGGCCGACCGTGTGTTGCCGCCGGAAACGAATGCCCGGAAATCGTTTCCTCAGGCAATTCCAAAGAAGTGTCTCGGTAGGCGTCGCTTCTTTCCGAAGTAAATGGACGCGATCGAAGAGAGCCCCCCAGAGACCGCCACTCGTCTGCCAGGACTTGAATTTCTGATTTGCCAATTCCTTATTATCCCCTCTCGCAGGGCGGAGTGAGGTCGTCCCCTCTCCAACTGGAGAGGGGTGCCCGTCAGGGCGGGGTGAGGTCGTACCGGCTCCAGGCGACCCGCCCCGCCTTGAAGACCCGCTCGATCGAGCGGGTGTTGCGGATGTCGCGGAGGGGGTCGTTTTCGAGCACGACGAAGTCGGCGCGTTTGCCGGGCGCGATCGTTCCCCGATCGGAGTCG
>DATFVB010000290.1 GCA_035260525.1 Thermoanaerobaculia bacterium | reverse complement strand
GCTCCCCATCCCCGGTACTTCGTCCTCCACCCGGAGCGCGGCGTCAGCCATACCGCGAACGTCTCGGCGAAGTCCTCGTCCGGATGCTTCTGGGCGTACCACCCGGCGATGTGGCGCACGAACTTCCGCGAGAACGGCACCGGCTCGTAGTCGTCGTGGTAGGGCCGCCGGAACGGACCGAAGAGATCGCGCCACTCCGCGGTCTTGTAGAGCTCGTACGCGTAGTTGAAGGCGTGCCCGGCCTCGTGCCGCAGGTACATCATGATCTCGCGCTCGTCCTCGAGATCGTTCATCGCGCGCTCGAGCGCGGCGAGCTTCGGATCGGCGAGGTAGAACGGGATCCCGATGATCGGCTGTCCCGACGGGCAGCCCCATTCGTCGGTCAGATAGCAGCCGGGACGGAACCGTTTGAGCCCCTTCTGGTCGAGCTCCCGATAGAGCTGCTGCACGAACTTCTCGACGCTCGACCCCTCGAGCTTCAGGCCCAGGTCCTTGATCGGCCGGAGCAGAAGCTCCTCGACCTCCGGAGGGGTCTTTTCGAACGTGTGCATGCGCTCTCCCGGAGAAGCGGCGGTCCGGACCCCGAGACGCGTCAGTCCGATTCGACCCGGGACGCGTGCACGACGAAGCGCTTCGGGGCGTTGCCGACCCACCGGAAAGGGTAGCACGTCACGAGGGTGAGCGACGCCGTCCGGGTATCCTGCAGAACGGAGATGTCGTCGGGCGGGACGATCCGGACGTCGCTCACGCGATAGCGGTAGACGCGGCGCGGCGTGGTGAGCTCGATCTCGTCCGCCGTCCGGATCCGGTCGAGCGGCCGGAAGAAGCTGTCGCGGTGCGCGGCGAGCGCCACGTTGCCGGCGGGCCCGGGCATCGGCGTTCCCGGGATGTGCCCGACGCCGAGCTTCAGGATCTTCGCGTCGTCCCCCTCGAAGACGATCGCCGAAAGGCCGAGCCTCGGGATGTCGAGCCGCCCGATGAGGTCTCCATTGGCCGGGACCGGATCCGGGCGGAGAGCCGCGGGCGGCGGCCGGCGCGGCGGCGCTTCGCGCTCGAGGCCGATTCGGCTGGCGAGGTATCCGGCAACCGACGCGCCGTCTCCGCTCCGCTGACGATCGAGCGACCAGCTTTCGTAGCTCTGCCAGGCATGGGCCTGGACGAGAGTCCACCCGCACCAGCCGAGGAGGACCGCGCCGGCGAGGAGGAGCGCCCGCTCGAGCGGAACCGTCCAGGGCTCCCGCCGGAGCATCGCGGGCAGACGGAGATGCCTCCGGGGATACACTCTCGGCTCGATGAAGAAGCTCATCTGCCTGGAGAAACAGCAAGCGTCATGCCATGGCCCCTCCCGTATACTCGGAGCTTATCGTTGAAACGAAAGGAGAAGCCTTGAACTCGTGCCGTCTTCCCGCACCCGCGGCGAGCCGCCTCGCCGGACGTTCCTTCGCCGCGCTCGCCGGACGTTCCTTTGCCGCGCTCGCCGCGCTCGCCCTCCTCTGTCCGGCGGCTCCGGCGGGCGCCGCGGCCCGCAGCGTCACGCTCGCCGAGGGGAAGAAATCGCCGAAAGGCGCGCGGGAGACGGCGGCGAAGTCGCTTTCCGACCGCTTCGAGGGGATGCGCTTCCGCAACATCGGCCCGTTCCGCGGAGGACGGGTCACCGCCGTCACGGGCGTCCGCGGAGACCGGCTCACCTACTATTTCGGCGCGACGGGAGGGGGCGTCTGGAAGACGACCGACGGCGGCGGGCGATGGCAGCCGATGTCGGACAAGGACTTCAAGGCCGGATCGGTCGGAGCGGTGGCCGTCTCGGAATCGGACCCGAACGTCGTCTACGCCGGAATGGGAGAGGCGCCGATCCGCGGGAACGTCTCGAAAGGCGACGGCGTCTACAAGTCGACCGACGCGGGGCGGACGTGGACGAACGTGGGTCTCGGAGACGCGGGGCAGATCTCGCGCGTCCGCGTGCATCCGAAGGACCCGGATCTCGTCTACGTCGCCGCGCAGGGGCATGTCTGGGCGCCCAACGACGAGCGCGGGATCTACCGCTCCTCCGACGGCGGCCGCACCTGGAAGAAGGTGCTGTTCGTCGACGCGAAGACCGGCGCCTCGGATCTGGCGATGGACCCGGTCAACCCGCGCATCCTCTACGCCGGCTTCTGGACCGTTTATCGGAAGCCGTGGACGCTCGAAAGCGGCGGTTCCGGAGGTGGCATCTGGAAATCGACCGACGGCGGCGACACGTGGAAGAAGCTCGCGGGCGGACTGCCGGAGGGAATCGTCGGCAAGATCGCGGTCGCGCCTTCTCCGGCCCGCGAAGGACGGGTCTGGGCGCTCGTCGAGGCGGAAAAAGGAGGCGTGTTCCGCTCCGACGACGGCGGCGAGAAATGGACCCGCGTCAACGACGAGAACAAACTCCGCCAGCGCGCCTGGTACTACACGGAGATCTACGGCGACCCGAAATCGGCCGACATCGTGTATGCCCTCAACACCGGCTTCTACAAGTCTCAGGACGCGGGGAAGACGTTCGCCGCGATCCCCGTCCCGCACGGCGACAACCACGATCTCTGGATCGATCCCGACGACC